>JAPDPR010000090.1 GCA_034506335.1 candidate division KSB1 bacterium | reverse complement strand
CACCCAATCGGATTGTCATCAACACAGACCTGGGCAAGGAGAAGATAAGCAAGTACATTTATGGTCACTTTGCTGAGCATCTCGGCAACTGCATCTACGGAGGCTTTTGGCTTGGGGAAGATTCGCCCATACCTAACACCCGAGGCATAAGGAACGACGTGATCGAAGCCCTCAGAGAGATCGCTCCTTCTGTGATACGTTGGCCTGGCGGATGTTTTGCGGACACCTACCACTGGAAGGACGGCATCGGGCCGCGCGAGCAAAGGCCTTCCATTGTCAACACGACCTGGGGCGGTGTGACCGAGAATAATGCCTTCGGCACGCATGAGTTCCTCGATCTCTGCGAACTGGTGGGTGCCGAGCCTTACATCTGTCTCAACGTAGGCAGCGGTACGGTGCGGGAGGCGGCTGAGTGGGTCGAGTACGTGAATTCTGACGCCCAAAGTCCTATGACCGAACTCCGCAGGAAGAACGGGCGGGAACGACCGTGGAACGTCCGGTTTTGGGCCGTGGGGAACGAGAGCTGGGGATGCGGCGGAAACATGACCCCAGAATTCTACGCCGACCTTTTTAAGCAATTCTCCACGTACTTGCGCTTCGGGAATCTCTACCGCGTGGCGAGCGGAGGGACCGACGCGGATTATCATTGGACGGAAGTCCTGCTCGAAAAGACGCAGAAATACCAGCATCTCATCCAGGGCTATTCGTTTCATTACTACACAGTCTGCCACGGATGGGACCGTAAGTCAAGAATGGCGAACTGGAGAAGAGCATTGGCATCATCATTAAGGACTTGAGCTATCCTTTCTACACCACCATAGCGTTGGGGGCCAGGGAATACGCCAACAGCAAAGGGTATTCGGTGGTCGTCACCAGCTCTGAGAACGATCACGAGTGCGAGAAAAGGTACACGCACCTTTTTTCTGCCAAGGACATCAAAGGGGCCATCATTGCCCCCTTGGTGGAAGGGACTGCCGAGATTGAGCATCTGTTCAAGCTCAAGATGCTTAACTACCCTTTTGTCCTTCTTGAGGACGTCAAAGGTATTCAGGCAAATGTGGTCGCCATCGACAACATCAAAGCTATCAAGAAGGCGGTGAAATACCTCATCGAGATTGGGCACACAAGAATTGTGCACTTTGCCGGCCCGCCTCAGTCCTCGCATACACACGAGCGCATCGACGGCTTCCGCCAGGCCTTCAGCGAGAGCCCCCTGGTATTCCGGGACGATATGGTTGTCTCCATCGGTTCGCGGCACGAAGAGAGCTACGGCAATACCCTGCACTACTTCAGGAGCCGTCGGCCAGAAGAATATCCCACGGCGATTGTCTGCTTTAACGACCAACAAGCACTTGCCGTACTAACCGCGCTAAGAGAGCTGAACATTCGGGTGCCCGAGGATATTTCCATCGTGGGCAATGACGACATCTACTATGCTCGGCTGTATCCAGTGCCTCTGACCACCATTAGGGCTCCGCAATACGAGATTGGGAGAAAGGCAGCGGAGATTCTCATTCGCAACATTGAGTCCCCGACGGCGTTGCCGCCAGAGAAGGTCGTCCTGGAAACGGACTTTATCATCAGAGATTCTACCAGGCCGTTGCGCGCGTGACCCCTCCTGCAGTTAGGCGGCGCCGCCGTGAGCGTCCCCTCCATTCCTCTCCCTGGCCCGCAGGGAGATGGGGGCGAAAATCGCAAGACCGTAACGCCAGAACGCTGAGCGGTAGGAAATCTCTGACCTCCGGCATGTGCGTGTCAAGTGGGACAGGAGGCGAGGCTGAAAGAGGAACGAGGGATGCGCAGCTTGAGGCCAAAGCCCCCTTCTCGGCTTCTACCCATCGTTCCCCGGTGACACTGGCCTCCTGATGGTCCCGACCGGCTCGTCGTTTGAATTCATCCGCAGCGCGCTGGAGTGAGCATCCTATGAGAATCGGCCTAATTCTCACCCTCTTCGCAGTAGCCTGTCTCTGGCTGGCGTGCAATGAGGAGACCCCCTTCACCGCACGAAATCCGGTATTGCCAGGCTTTCACCCAGATCCCAGCATCTGCCGCGTGGGCGACGATTACTACCTCGTGCACAGCACCTTCGAGTACTTCCCCGGGATTCCTGTCTATCACAGCAGAGATCTGATTCATTGGCGGCTCATTGGGCACGTTCTCACACGCAGGAGCCAACTCAACTTGGATGGTGTACGCGCCTCAGGTGGCATCTACGCTCCCACCATCCGCTACCATGAGCGTACTTTCTATGTCGTGAGCACCTGTGTGGACTGCGGCGGTAACTTTTATGTCACAGCGAAAGATCCCGCTGGGCCCTGGTCAGATCCGGTGTGGCTAGACAAGGAAGGCATCGACCCATCGCTTTTCTTCGACGTTGACGGCTCCGTCTACTACTGCCGCCAGGAGGGGGGTCGTCACGGCTACATTGTACAGCGGACGCTGAACCTCAAAACTGGCCGACTGGAGGGCGAGCCTAGGAAGTTGTGGGAAGGAACAGGTGGCATATGGCCTGAAGGTCCCCATCTTTACCGCATTGGGGCAACCTACTACCTCATGATTTCCGAAGGCGGGACCAGCTATGAGCACTGCGTTACCATGGCCAGAAGTGATTCACCCTGGGGACCATTCCAGCCACATCCCAAGAACCCCATCCTCACCCATCGTGCGCTGCCCGAACATCCCATTCAAGCCACAGGTCACGCAGACCTGGTGGAAACCCCGGACGGCTGGTGGTTGGTGTGTCTGGGAATACGGCCGCAGGGCGGGCGCTTCCACCATATCGGACGGGAGACCTTTCTTGCCCGCGTGGCTTTCGACCAAGAGGGCTGGGCTGAGGTGGGCACCAACGGGACAATTGACTCCATCTTTGCGCCCCCTCGATTGCGGCCCCACGCGTGGAAATCACTGCCCGCTCGAGTGGACTTCGAGGAGCCAACACTGGACCTGCGATGGAATTTCGTGCGTAACCCAGACTCGGCTAATTACTCTTTGGCTGCGCGCCCAGGTTTCTTGCGTCTCTATGGGGCCGCCACCCGCTTGACGGATCGGGCCTCCCCCACCTTCGTAGGCATGCGCCAGACGGACTTTGCCTGTCGCGTCACCTCGCGACTGGAGTTTGATCCGAAGGCCGATAACGAGGAGGCTGGACTCGTCGTCCGCCAGACGGATAAGTACCATTATGAGATTTTTGTCACCCGCAGAGCCGGAAAGCGTGAAGTGGGCTTTCGGCGCGTCGTTGACAACGAGACTCTCGAGCCGATCGTCTTTGAAGAGATTCCCGCCGGACCAGTCACGCTGCAAATCGAAGCTGAACCGCTCCTTTACCGCTTCTCGTGTGTTCTGCACAATGGGAAGAAAATTGTCCTCGGCGAGGGGGTCACTCGAGATCTGTCCGTAGAACGGATCGGGTTCAAGGACGGCATGTGCTTCACCGGAGCCTATGTAGGCCTCTATGCCACCGGCAATGGCAAAGCGTGTTCGGCGCCCGCAGATTTTGACTGGTTTGAATACCAGGGATTTGACCAAAAGAACTGACCCCACTCCATCTGCAGGTCCGCGAGAAGAATCTTGCCTGTGTGCCAAGACCTCGGTGCATCATAGTGCAGCGCCGAACGGATTTCGCTCCGGGCAGTTCATCCGGGACCGCCCTCCTCAGAGCCCGTCGTTCACCTATGGTCACAAGTGTCCCGCAGCAATGCGGGGACGAAGAGTAAGAGGGAACGCCCTAGCTCAAGACTCCGCCAGACCGCCCCTTAGTCATCCCAACGGCGGACAAAGGGCGGTAGCGTGTTTCGCGCCCTCATTCAGTCGGGCTCGGGGTGTGCCGCCCACCTCCTGACCACGCAGGACAATCCGCCTGCTGGAGCTGAATGTCATTCATCTTTCCGCTTGACTTTCTGCGAAAAGTTTCTTACCTTCATTCCAGCGATGGGCACGACCGGACGGTAGTGCAACTGCTAAACATTTCCTTGCCTCCTTCATCGTTCGGACACAGCCACGTCGATGCCAGAGCTTAGCAGCGCTCAGAACTGAGGCCAATGGGCGGGTGAGGCCGCCGGCGCGTGCGAACACCACACGCCACCGACCCTTACAATCCTCACCCTTCCTGCCGCGCTGTATCGGACCAGTTAGTGCTCCTCCGAACTGATAGCAACCCATGGCGATCCATCCGTGCCTACCATCTTTGAGCGTCTTCTTGCTCCAGGGATGGACATGTGCCGCTGCCAGGAAGCATAGAAAGAACCGGAATGCGATTATCTCCTCTTCACTCTGCACACATCAGGACCGTGAGGTCTCACACGCACATGGAGGCCAATATGTGCAACCGTGCCCCTGCTGCAGCTGGTGTTTGCGTTGCGTTAGCCTTGTCAGCTCTCCTTGCTGCATGGCCAACGCTCGCGCAGTTTGCGGTGGTCTCTACCCTTCCTGTTGACGGCGCCACCCACGTGGACACTGCCGCTACGGTGGTCATCACTTTCAACGCTCCCCTGGACACATCTGCGCGCTTTGCCTGGCCCCCCAACTTTTTTCTCGGGCTGGAGATGTCACCCGAACCAGGCAATCCCGATTCCGTCTCGCTGAGCGCAGACCTGAGTGTGGTGCGCGTCCACAATCTTCACCTGTCAGCGGATACTCGCTACGTGCTGGCAATTCTGGGTGCGCGAAGCAGCGCTGGAGCCGTCTTGCAGACCCCGACGGTGATGACTTTTACGACTGGCTCCTCGTTACCCACCGCCAGCGTCAGCGGCAAGGTCACTCTCCCAGGCGGTGACGCCTCAGGAACACTTGTGGCCCTGTTCAGCAACCTCGGCATGGGGCCGGAAGCTTTGGCAGTGGCACTTCCACCCACAGGAAACTACAGAATCAACTACGTCCCCCCAGGGACCTACTATCCAGTCGCAATCAAAGACGTGGACCACAGCGGAGACACGGACCCCAACCCAGCGGTGGATCTGATGGCCGCGTACGACCCCGACGGTGACGGCGTCGTCGACAACATTGTGGTGGAGGAAGGTGCCATGGTGGCGGGGGTTGATCTGACACTCCACTCCTTCGTGCCTCTGACCGCCAGGCAGCGTTTTGACCAGGTTGTTGCACTAGCGCAGACCGGTGGACAGGACCCGCGCCTAGTGATGGTCGGTTGCCAGCATTTCTCTCCCTCCGGCGAGGCACCGCTGTGGTTCTACCTCTTCTATGCACCAGGGGCAGACGCTGCTCTCGGGGTGATGGCAACATCCTTCTTTTTGGCCCCTTTTCCTTGGGAGGAAGAACTTCCG
>JAPDPR010000089.1 GCA_034506335.1 candidate division KSB1 bacterium | reverse complement strand
CCGGTGGTGTCCTTTGGCTCTTGGGAATCGCCGAGCACGAAGGTACCCAACGACGCCGGCAGCTTTTCTACTTGCACCTCGGGCTGGAAGGCGATATGGAGTACACCGCCAAAGCTGGATGTGACGTGGTCCATCATCCCGCCTGGCTCGCGGAATTCCAGCACTTCGGCCTCGTGTGCGCAACGGGCCACAAACATTGGATCATTGGCGCGAACATCGTGCGCGGCCGCCAGCAGAAAAAGCACCCACGCCACCACCAGCGCCGAGGAGCTCGAGGTGCCGGAGTTTATGGGGATAGTCCCATGCACGCGACATGAGTAGCCGGTCTCCAGGGCCAGCCCCTTGCGCAGGAGGACGTTGAGGCCACTGCGCAAGTAATCGCGTTGCTTCACGTAAGGAACAGGGCCTGGCAGCGAAAAAGTCTCGCGGGAGCCAATGTCGGGGAGGTCGATTTCGAAGAGGCCGTCTGCCCTCTTTTCGCCTGTAATCCAGATGCGGCGGTCAATGGCCGCGGCGATGACGGGCAGTCCGAGGTAATCCTGGTGTTCGCCAAAAAGACAGACGCGCCCCGGAGCCGAGACCTGCAGGGAGCTGGCGCTCATCTAGAGCTCTCCTTGACGCCCTCGGGCGCAACGGCCTGTTCGGCCTGCAGCTCAGCAAGGAATCTTTCCGCCTGCGCCAGCTCCTGTGGCGTATTCACCGCCCAGACCAGCCGCGTGTCCTGCACCTGCATCGCCTCCACCTCGTGCCCTTCCGAGCGCAAGATGCCCACGATGTCGGTCAGGTAGTACTCTCCCTTGGCGTTGCGGTTGTCAATTCTATGAAGCAAAGGGAGCACAATCTCGGCGCGAAAACAGTACTGCGAAGTGATGACCTCTTTGATCGCTGCGATTTCCGGTGAAGCGTCTGCCTCCTCCACCACGCGCGCGACCCTGCCGTGCTGATCCCGCAGCACCCGCCCATACGCCGGTGGCCGGTCAAAGACTGCGGTCAGAAAAGTAGCTGCGGCGCCTGAGCTTTGGTGCCTCTGCCAGAGCCCGCGCAAGAGCCCGGCAGTGACGAGCGGGCTATCCCCGACCAGCACCAGCAAGTCCCCGGAATAGTCTGCAAGCAGGGGCGCAACCTGCTGCAGCGCGTGGCCAGTGCCCAGCTGTGGCTGCTGGGTCACATAGCAGAGATTCGGGCCAAGCGCCTGACGCACTTTTTCCGCCCCATATCCGACAACCACGTAGATGGTCTGCACGCCCACATCGCGGCAGGCCTGGATCACATACTCCACCATGGGGCGGCCGCGCAAATGGTGGAGTACCTTGGGCAGATCCGACTTCATGCGCGTGCCCCTGCCCGCCGCCAGGATGACCGCCCGCAGTTCTCTTTCCATTGCCATGTTCCCGCGATGGTCACCGCAGGCGCATCCTGGCCACCTCGGCAAGGTCGCCCATCGGAGGGACATACGGTCGCAGAGTGAAACGAAACACAGCCGGTGCCGGTTTGAGCGCGTACTGCTCCAAGACGCCTGGCCCACAGCTGGCATTGCCCAGGCCGCACTGTTTGTAATCAAGGCACAGCACCACTTCGGCCCGTGGTCGTAACTCGTGGATATGAGCGGCCTGGTCCAGGTCGTGCGCGGTGAAATGGAGGGCAGACATGGCAAGCGGCTCGGCGGCGACCACAAGCAGCCCCGCGCCGGTCGTGTCGGTCAGGGCCAGCCAGCGCACCTCCTCGCGGTTGCCCATCTCCTGCGGTCGCACGTACGGCTCGTACTGCTCGCTCACCGTGCTGCGGTACCGCCCGAAATCGGCGCTTGTCTTGCGGTCGGGATAGTTCTCGTGCGGTCCGCGCCCGAACCATTCCAGGTGCTCGTAGGCCGGATCAAGCAGAAGTCGCACCCCCAGCCGAGGTAGAATTGGCAGCTCCCCTACCGGCTCCACCGTATTCAGCACATCGATCCAGCCGTTGCTGAAAACGTCGTAGGTGACGGTGTGGACGAAACCTTTACCTTCCATGCCGGCGTGGAGCAGTCGCACCTGCACACGCACTTCGGCGGGGGCCGCTTGCTTAACCTCAAAGTCCTTTACTGCTGCCTGCAGGCGGTCCAGCCCGGCCTGCTGCCAAAGGGGACGAAGGTACTTGTCGTTGTCGGTTGGTGCACGGTAGGCGTTCAGTATGGGCCCAGGGGCTTCCGCGGTTGCCAGAATCTCTCTGTTGCCGTAACGCAATGACTGCATGGTTCCAGTGGCGCGGGAAAAAGACACGGCAAAATCTCGCCCCTCGACCAGCACCAAGTCCCCATCGTCCTCCACCCGCAAGGTGCCCTTCTCAGCAAGTCGTACCACCGGCGCTGGGGGGACATGCCACGGCATGGCAAACTGCTCCCACGCCACCTCGTGCCCCTGGTCCGCCCAGGGAGTGGCCGAGCGCAGGCGGAAGGCGACGCGCAGGTGATACTCCGCCCCGGGGTGCAGGCGTGGTTTCTTCAAGGGGATGCGCACTTGGGCTGCCTGCCTAGGAGGCAAGGGGATCGGGTCCAAAACGCCCTGCTGGATGACCGTCCCATCCTCGCAGAGCTCCCAACTGGGCTGAAACTCCGCCAGGTCGGTGAAAAAGAATTTGTTCCGCACGCGAATTCGGCCCCGTGTCAAGTCGACCGGGTCCACTGCGATATTCTGGTAGACCTTCTTCACCTCCCACAGCTTCGGGGTGATCGGCCGGTCAGGGAGCACCAAGCCGTTGCAGCAAAAGTTGCCGTCATTGGGTTGGTCGCCAAAGTCACCGCCATAAGCCCAGAACCAAACCCTCTCCCCTTTCTCGCTGAGAGCGTACTTGCGCAAGCCCTGGTCGACCCAGTCCCAGATGCAACCGCCCTGCAGGTTTCTGTACCGCTCGATGACCTCCCAGTACTCTTTGAGGTTGCCCACGGCATTGCCCATGGCGTGGGCGTACTCGCACATGATGAGCGGCCGATCGCGGTCCTGGCTGCCGTATTGGATCAGGTGCTCAAGGGGCGAGTACATCGGGCACACGATGTCGGTATGCGGGCGCGTGCCGGCGCGCTCGTAATGCACCGGCCGCGACGGGTCGCGCTGGTGAATCCACTCGCTGGCCTCCTCAAAAGTCGTCCCATCGCCGGCCTCGTTGCCCAGCGACCAGACGATCACCGAGGGGTGGTTCTTGTCGCGCTCCACCATGCGGGTGATACGGTCCAGGTGCGCCTCCCGCCACTCCGGCTTGTTGGCCAAAGTGCGTTCGGGGTCATAGCCCATGCCGTGCGATTCCACATTGGCCTCGTCGATCACGTAAAGGCCGTAGTAATCACAGAGGTCGTACCAGACCGGGGTGTCCGGATAGTGGCAGGTGCGCACCGCGTTGATGTTGAAGCGCTTCATCAGCAGGATGTCGCGCACCATTGACTCCACGCTCACATAGTGCCCGGTATCGGGGTCGTGCTCGTGGCGGTTCACCCCCTTGATGTAGATGGGCTTGCCGTTCACCAAGAGCTGCCCGCCTTTGATCTCCACGCCGCGGAAGCCGATGCGGGCAGGCACCACTTCCAGCACCTGACCCTCTGCGTCCTTCAGGGTCAAGAGGAGCATGTACAAATTGGGTTTCTCCGCCGACCACTTTCGCGGGTTCGGCACCTCCGCCCTCAGGAGCATGGTGCTCTCGGCGCAGGATTCTAAGTACGGAGTGGTGGCGCTCATTCTGGCCACCACCGGCGCTCCCGCCTCGGTCCCATCCAGCAAAACGGCCTCCAAGGTTGGCTTCTTCACGCCTGCGGGCCCATTATTGCGCACCTTAGCCGTCACCCGTAGGGCGCCATTGCGGTAGTCCCCATCAAGTTCGGTCTGCACAAAAAAGTCCCGCACGTAGACGGTCGGCCGGGCGACCAGATACACGTCGCGAAAAATGCCGCTCAGCCGCCAAAAGTCTTGGTCCTCAAGGTACGAACCATCAGACCAGCGATAGACTTCCACCGCCATCAAGTTCTGGCCGGGCCTGACAAAGCGCGTGATGTTGAACTCCGCCGGCGTGCGGCTGTCCTGGCTGTAACCCACCAACTCGCCGTTCACCCAGAGGTAGAAAGCCGACTCAACGCCGTCAAAGACCACAAACACTTGCCGACCTTCCCAGTCCTGTGGCAGAGAAAAGGTCCTCCGATAGGAGCCCACCGGGTTGAAATCGTGCGGAATGTGCGGTGGATTGGCCGGAAAGGGGTAGCGCACGTTGGTGTAGATGGGGATATCATACCCGTGCATCTGCCAGTTACTGGGTACAGGGATGCTGTCCCACCTGCTGGCGTCAAACTCCTGACGGTAGAATTCGCGTGGGCGGTCCTCCGGTCGCCTCACCCAGTGGAACTGCCAGGGACCGTTGAGCGACTGGACGAGAGGTGACGCACTGCGGGAATAGGAGAACGCCTGCCTCACATCGGCAAAGGGAGTGATTGTGCAGTGCGGTGGCTCCTTGTTGATGCCGAAGATGCGAGGGTTCTCCCACTCGGCGTCACCCATCGCCTCCCCGTTTCCTCGGACAGATATGAGCGCAATCGCTAACGACATGACCGTGATGCCGGGGAGCGCTGCAAAACGCATTCCTGTCCCTCCTCATTCCGTAGTGGCGTGACCTCTGCTCCTCGCGCCGTGTTCCGGTGCCCTTCTCCGGAAGGAGGTCTCCGCACGCGCTGTGCGCCTCCTTCCCGAGAAGCCCTGCCACCGCGCGCAGGCACCTGCAACGACGACCATTACTCGAGGCATGGTACCGAGAAAGTTAAACAAACAGAACTAAAATGCAAGAGGAAAAGTAGTGGTGGTTGTAGCGAGCCGCTCGAACCTCCCTTCCTATCGTTGCCCAACTCACGGAATTGGCGCCCGGGGCATCGGTGGTAACCACCATCTGACCTTGGCTACCGCGTGAGGCCTTACTCGGGCCACGAGCCACTGGACTATGCTGCCCTGCCATAGCTGGCACGAAGCCGAACCGGACGCCGAGCTCCGGGAGCCGGGAAAAAAACCTTGGAGGCCACATACTTTCCCCTCCAGAGTGCCGCCACAGAAGGAGGGACAAAACCCTCCCAGGCACCCTAAGCTGCCCGTCCCCACTCTGCAGTGAGCAACATGGCCACGGGGGACAGGTGCGGGTTTCTGGGAGACCACCAGGGCAGGCAGGCGTGGGTGGTTGCTACCCCCTTGAACTTGGCCTATGACGCGGGTATCCCTCCCTTGGGCCTTGAGTACGCTCTGCGGCAAAAAAAGGGTTGACAAGAGCCCGTTTTTCATATTGAAAAAAACGGTGTGCTGGCCAAGTAACAAGGTAATGGTCACTCCACGCAAGAACGGCCCCATGTGCTTTGGTCGGAACGAAACGGGATCGGGAACCTTTGGTCTTGTGGAGCGCTGGCAGGCGAACGCGGCCCAGCTAGCTCCCTCATCGGCCGGAAAATAGAATAACAATCTTGTTTGCGGAGGGGGAAGTGAAGGCGGGGTAGACCCCTCAAGTGGTGATCAAAATATGAGCAAGGGCCGCCGTTGCAGCCGGGATGCGTGGCACACTCTCGTGGTCTGCCTCCAGCGGGGCGGGGTAGCAGTCCAGGCGCGGACGTCTGCGCAATTCTCACTTCCTCTACGGCTTATCCAACCTTGCGCCCAGTCTGGTGGAACAATCGCCTGCAAGTACCACTACCCGAACAGACGTCAGTTTGTCACCGCATAGGCAGCAGGCACGCTAGCCGCGCGGGAGCCCACGCAGAGGTGACGAAGAACCGATGCGGCTCCTCCTATCGCCGCGAGGAGCTGAGATGTTGTGGCGCGTCGGCGTGCTTGTCTCTACGCTCTCCTTTGTCGCCCGTAGTAGGAACGGCTGCGAGCACTCGGCCACGCCAATGGCCTTTCTGCGCCGAACAGCGGCTCGATGATGGCATGTGGCTTCTACGGTCTGCAACTCACCCAAATTACGGGGCACGGGGGCCGGAGCGGCTGCACTGGACAGGTGACCTTGCGCAGCCTCGGGCAAAGCGAGGCGGAGATGAGACGGACACAACTGGTCATGGTGCTGCAAACCACCGTAATCGTGTTGCTTGGAGCAGAAGTAGTGTTGTCGACGTTGCAGAACCGCAAACTGGGTTGCCGTGCGCCGGTGCGAGTCAAGTGTCCCCACTGTGCGGTCAGGGCAGAGTGTATTCCGGAACGCAGCGGCAAGAACTGGCTGAGTCAGTCGCTGATTGTGACGCGGGCCGAACG
>JAPDPR010000088.1:2850-6372 GCA_034506335.1 candidate division KSB1 bacterium | reverse complement strand
ACGGTGTCCTGGGCCGCTTCTGGAGGCAGAATGGTCACCGGGAGACCGGTGTTTGCTGATTGTGCGGAGACCAGACGCGCCGCAATTGTTTCCGTCGTGTCGCCCACCGCACCGGCGGTAGCCGTAGCGGTGGCCTCAACAACCTGCCCACCACGGACAAGAGGAACCGTTACCGAAGGTGGGATAGTGCTGAGTTTCGGCGACGAGGAAAGCGTCAGGGTTACATTGGTCGCGCCCTCTTCACCCAGGTTTCGCACGCGCGCCAGGACGGTGTAGTTCTGGCGAGTGTTCACATGTGGGGCGTTGGGCGCCGCCACCTGCAGACCCTCAAGTCGCAGCCGTGCCGGTTCTTGCACGGCTATCACACCGGCCTGCTCCAGGTCGGCGGTCACACTTAGTTGGCGGCCGCTATTGATTTCTTCCGCCGCAACCGTGCCGGTTAGTACGACCGTCCCCCTACTGGCTGAAGTATTGTCCACAACGAACACCAAGCTGTCTGTGCTTCCAGCCTCCAGAACAAGACCCCCTCCGCCAAGAGCCGATGGACGGCGGACTAACCAGTCCGAGCCTAAAGAGAAGTTGACAAAGGTGCGGGAAGCGAGTGTGTCGACGAGGAGATCGCTGCCTCCGGTGTTGGTAACCACCATGCTGATCTGCCAATCGGTGCTCTGCCCCACCGTGGCAGCGGGCTGCGAAGGCCGCACCTTCACGATCTCGAGCGCCGCGGGAGCCTGAGCAGTGAAGTATCCCCACTGCGTATTGGTCACCGCGTAAAGGTGGTTGGTCGGATCGGAGACCTCGGTGGCCCATACCTCGGCATAGATGCGAATTGGGCCAAGGGTGGTGGCAATGGTCTGCGTCACCGGAAAGCGTAGTTCGTCACTCGCACCCGCCCCTAATATGGGGCTGCCACTCCCTTGGAACGCGGTTGGCGTCTGGAAAAGGTACTCACCAGTGACGTCTGTCCCCAAGCGGAACAAACGCAAGCGCGTGCTGTCCAGCCTCACCGCCGAGACGCCATTGTTGGCCACGTATACCGAGAGAAACCAGGGGCGCGTTTGCCCCTGCGTCACACTCGGCTGGGAGGCAGAGGTATTTTGAATCGCCAGCCGCGTCTCTGGGGCAACGTAGACGAGGTCGGACAAGACTATTTGCACCGAGAATGGGTTCTGATTCTCTGTGCCCTCTATGCGCACCACTGGCGCGTAGGAGCCGGCCGCCATGGTCCTGGGCACCTGCTTGCTTACAAAGCTTAAAGTCGTATCTCCTGGAGCAATGACAGTTCCGGGTGGACCATTGAGTCCCGCCTGAAATTGATGGCCCTGCCCGTCGTCAATCCTGAGCCAGGTGCTTGACTGCTCAAGGAGGACCGTGGAACCGCCGGTGTTCCGCACGCGCAGGGAAAACGAAGCGTAGCTCCCGCGACTCACACTCACCGGCGACAGGGACCCTTGCAAGTAGGCCAGCTGGGCGCGCAACTGAATGTGCACCAGGTCACTGCCCCCGTCGTAAGTGTCGTCGCTCAGAATCCGTCCACTGTTGATTTCGGTGCCGCGCACCACAGCATGAATGGCCACCGCAGCCGGGGTTAGAGGAGTCTGGTCCACGGTGAACAAGAGCGTGCCCGTGCTGTTGCCACGCAATCTGGTGCCTCCAGTACCTTCCAGCCCCGTCGGCCTGATGATGCTGTATGCCCCCGGCGGGTTAAAGACAAGTGTGCTCTGCGCGGGACTCAGGTCCAAGGCAATATCGCTTTCCCCAAGGTTTCTCAGATGAACGCGCACGGTCCAATCCCTTGTCTGCCCGGCGGTGACAAAGGTGTCCGACGCCTCAACGCGGATGATGCGCAGATCAGCCGGCCGTTGCGCCCAGACTGCCGATGTAGCCGTGCGGGTCAGGGGCACCCCGGAGTTGACGTTTACCCCTCGGACGGTAGCACCGATGGTCACCGGCCCTGGACTAACCCCTGTTCTATTGACCACATAACGCAGCACATCCGAAGATCCGGCCTCCAGGATCGCGTCGTTGCCATTTAGCAAAGCAGAAGGTTTGGTAATTTCAACACCGGGCGCCTCTTCCGGCGACAAGCTAACCCCTGATTGGGCAAAGTCCACCAGAATATTGGTGCCCCCACCATTTCTAACGTGGACATCGATCTGCCATGCCTTCGCCTGCCCCACGGTGACGCTGTCCTGCGAGGCCACCACGCGGTCGATGAGCAACACTGGTGCGGTTTGAACCGTTACGCCTCCGAAAACCATGGAGCGCCCGGAATCATCATACGTGCCATCCGTGCACCCCACACGGGCGGCGATAGTAATGTCGCCGGGGGTTTGACCCGTAGCCACGACGGTAAAGACCAAACTATCCGGAGGCCCACCACCCACAAGTACAGTGCCCCCGCCCTGCAATGCGGTGGGACTAACCACGGTGTATTGGCCGGTCAGGTCCAAAGCGCCTTTGCGGAAGGTCAGATACGTGCTCTTCGGAGACAGATCAAGCACTAGGTTGGTCAGACTCTTGTTTTGCACACGCACCGTAACTGTCCATTCAGCAGTCTGGCCTTGGGTCACGGTCGGCTGCGAGGCACGAATGGACTGAAGTTCTAAGCTCGGTTGCTGCGCCAGCACGAAAAAGTCAGGTGTGGGGCTCGAGAAGGCATAGCTTCCACCAGAGTTGGCATCCCTTGCATACGCGTGAGCTGTTACTTGAACAAGTCCCGGAGTAGCGGTACGGGCAGCTGTCAGGAAAAAGACGAACTGCCGCAGCTGGTTGGCACCCACAGTGGTTGGATTCTCCGGTGAGGCCACGATCTGGTACTCGCTGTTGACTGGCTGTCCGCTCCGATACAAGGCAAAGGCCACGCTGTCAACCAAGGCCGTAGCTGCCTGGGCACCGGTGTTTTGGATCCAGACGCTAATCGGAACGTCCGCTTGACCCTGGCGCACCGTGTCGGCATTCACTGCCAGCGTCGTAATGGCGAGGTTGGGCGGCGTCTGGACTGTCCACAGGTGTTTGGTCGTGGCCCCCGCCGCTGAGACCGGTATCCCTGCATAAAGGCCCGACACCGAGCCGTCCACCGTAACCACATCCGCCATCGCCGAACCCTTGACGCCCACCACGAACGTCAGAGTCTGTTGTGCACCGCCCGGAATCTGTGTGACTGCATCTGTGCGCACCGTGACATAGTCGTTAGTGCGATTCTGCGGAGGCTGACCTGCACTAAAAACCAAGTCGGCACTGGTGATGGTGACCGGCTCCGTGCCAAAATTGCGGACGGCCATGCTCACCTGAATACCTTGTTGCCCCTGGCTGACGGTAGCCAAAAGGGAGGAGACAGAGGAGACTTCTATGGCATAAACATCGATATCGGCAGAGCGTTTCTGAATGCCAGTGGCGTGGTCGTACACACTGATGGTCTGCACCCCAGGGGTGCGCAGCACAAACCCGCTTCCGGCAAAAGAATGCACACCGTTGTCACCGGGAACGAAGGTATAGCGGTTGTTCACATCATAGGGTAAC
>JAPDPR010000088.1:0-2752 GCA_034506335.1 candidate division KSB1 bacterium | reverse complement strand
GTGGCGTGGTCGTACACACTGATGGTCTGCACCCCAGGGGTGCGCAGCACAAACCCGCTTCCGGCAAAAGAATGCACACCGTTGTCACCGGGAACGAAGGTATAGCGGTTGTTCACATCATAGGGTAGCACCGCGCTGGGATCACTGCTGGTAAAGTACACCTGACCCGTGTAGTTCGTCTTCAGGTTATCATAGGGGTCATAGGCACCCACCGTCACATTCGCACCGCCAAAGTCGTCGTTCGCCCTTACGCGGAGCGGGTAGCCGGTGAGCGCAAACTTGCTCAGCGCTCCGGGCTGCACAATGATCGTACCGGTGGTGCGCGTCACTGAGCCGATTTGGCCACGCAATTGTGTCGGGACGGCATTGTAAAGCGTCTGCATGGCGGAACCGCTGCCGTTGACCACGACGACGTCCGCCAGGCGCGGCGGGGTGCCGTTTGGGGCATCACCACCCCCCGAAGCCACGCTCACGGTCACCAGACCTGAGGCAGCATTGTTGTAAACGTCCCTTGCGTCAGTCACCGTCAGGGCGAAGGGAACACCTGCGGTCTGCGGGCTCGCGGCAGCCAAAGTGAAGTTGTTGATGGCCGCCGCCGACACATTGATGTAATCACTCACTCGGCTCACAGAGCCGTTCGTCACCGTGATTCGTTGCTGCCCCGCCGTCCGCAGGTCGAAGTCGCTACCGGGAAATGTTCGCGTCCCGTTCACTAACGGCACAGGGTTAGCGGAGCCGTGGGTGAGCACAGCCGCGGGGTCAGTGCTTGTGAACCAGACGGTACCTGCATAGTCGGTCTTGACGTTCTCCCACCGGTCATATGCGGTGACCACCACCGAATTGCCGCCGAACGTCTGGCCGGCAACCACGGCATTGGGGTATCCGGTGAGGCCGAAGCTACCCAGAGAAGACCCTGGGCCCACAGCAAACTGGTCCGTCGTTCGACTCACACCGGAGAGCTGGGCACGCAAACGTACCGCGCTTTCTACACGATACAGAGTCTGCAGGGACGACCCGCTGCCTGCAACAACCGTGATGGGAGTAAGAATCGCAGCGGTACCATCAGGGGCTGCGCCCCCACCTACAACCGCGTCCACGGTAAAGGTGCCAGAAACAGGGTTGCCATAGCTGTCCTGTGCGCTGGTGATCGTCAGGGGAAACGGCACCCCTGCTTTCTGGTTGCCAGGGTTGGACAGAGTGAAGCTTGCCACAGGGGCTGCCCCCACAGAAATGGCACCCGAAGTGGCAGAAATCCCCGCCTCGGCGTCATTGACGGTAATGGTCTGCGCCCCCATGGTCTTGAGCGTAAAACCGCCCCCTGGAAAGCTCTTTTGTCCGGCACTAAAGCCACCACCAGGCGTCGGCAAGGATGCCTGGGGGTCAGTACTACTCCAGCTCACACTCCCCGCATAGTTGGTCTTCACGTTGCCGTACACATCATAGGCAGTGACCACCACCGGCGACGGAAAGCTACTGCCTGCCACCACCGATGCGGGCACCCCCGCGATCCCAAACGACCCGAGCGCCCCGGGCACCACGACAAACCCATCGGTATCGTCACTGACCCCACCAGCCGAACCCCGCAACGCCACCCCACTCTCGGCCCTTACCAACACCTGGGCCGCTGACCCAGCCCCATTGGTGACCGTAATCGCACTCAAACTCGGCGTACTCCCATTCGGCGACTGGTGAGTCCCTCCATCGGCAAAACTCACCGCTATCGTCCCACTCCACGCATTGTTCCACTTATCTCGCGCCCCGGTCACCGACAGGGTAAACCCTACCCCGGCCACCTGCGTGCCCGGGTTGCTTAGCGTGAAGCTGTCCAACGCCCCAGGACTCACCGCAATCGCCCCAGACTGCCGTGACACCCCCGCCGCCGCATCTGTCACCGTCACCGTCTGCGCACCGGCTGTGCGCAACACAAAACCCGTCCCCGGAAAGGAGTGTACACCCGCATCGCCCAGGGTGAAGGTGTACCGACTGCTCGCCGTATACGGAAGCGTAGCATTGCCATCGGTCGAAGTGAAATAGACCTGTCCAGTGTAGTTCGTCTTCAAATTGCCGTAAAGATCATAGGCCGCCACCGTCACGTTGTTGGCACCAAAATTACTCCCCGCCGTCACCGCCGACGGGTACCCCGTGAGCGTGAATGAACCAAGCGCCCCGGGCGACACCGTGATCGTCCCCGTGCTGCGAACGACCATGCCTACTGCCCCCTGAAGTTCTGTCCCCACCGCCCTCACCAGGGTCTGATTCGCACTGCCACTCCCATTGGCCACGGTTATATTACTCAACGTCGGCGAGGTACCGTTCGGCGAACTCCCCCCACCACTGGCAACACTCACCACCACCGTGCCGGAAGCCGGATTCCCCTCGCCGTCAACCGCACCGGTCACCGATAACGCAAATGGCACACCCGCCACCTGGCTCAACCCCGCACTCAAAGTAAAGCTGGCGATGGGCCCCGCATTCACCTGGATCGCCCCAGATTGCTGCGACACCCCCGCCGCCGAATCTGTCACCGTCACCGTCTGCGCCCCCGCAGTCCGAAGGACAAAGTCGGAGCCGCTGAAAGTTTTCTGGCCACCAGTAAACCCTCCCCCGCCAGCGGGCAACCCCGCGCGGGTATCACTGCTCGACCAGGTGACTGTGCCGGCATAGTTCGTGACCGTGTTGTTGAATGCATCCTTCGCCGTAACGGTCACGGAACTAGGGAAGGAGGAACCGGCGGTGACGGCCGAAGGGACCC
>JAPDPR010000087.1 GCA_034506335.1 candidate division KSB1 bacterium | reverse complement strand
TGATGGGGCGGTCATCCGGCCATTTCTGCGTTGTGGCCTGCTGCTCTAACTTGGCCACTGCGCCCAACACCCACGATGCGGTGTAGGGGTGAGTGTTGAAGAACTGCAGGTGGCGCTGCAAAAAGGCCGCCCGCTGACTTTGTGTACCGGCGACCCTCCTGGCAATGGGGATCAAGGCAGAGCAGAAACCAAGAGCGAGCATGCGCTCGAAATTCCATGAGCCTTGGATGAAGAAAGAACGCCACCAAACGCGCCACAGATCGACCGCACGTACCAGCTCGCGCATAGGGTCGGCAACCCTCATCGCAGCAGGAGCAGCCCGGCAAAAAGGCCCACCGCCAGCGCCCATAGGTTTTTCCGCCTGAGCAGGAGCGCACCGACCGCACCGAGGCCTGCTCCCAACACCACCGCCGGTGTCAACGCAAAGGCCCTATCGGCTGAGGGCGGCACCATGCTAACCACGTGAGCGAGCACCCTCGTACCCGCCAGCACGCCGAAGCCCGTAAGGACTACACCGGCCACAAAGGAAAGGGCAATAGCCTGCGCGTGGCACAATGAGACGCCGCGCGTGTCTCCGCGCGCTGCAAAAGCGTCCGCGCGGTGCAAGAGCACGGTGTTGATCCGCCGGCACCCTCGCACCAACCATCCGCCTGCCCAAGCCACCCCCAAGCCCCAAAGAAGCGAGCCACAGAGTAGCACTTCGGGCCTCTGCATCCTCCTTGCAAGCATGATCAGAACCGCCGCACTCACCAAGGCCCCCACATTGCCTTCGTTGGTGCGGACGCCACCAACCGGCACCTCCGCCAACCACAAAAGCTCTAACAAAATACCCACACTCAGTCCGAGCTGCGCATCCCGAAGCAGCAGTCCAGCTACAGTGCAGCCGACCAGAGGGTGAGAGACAAGCACCTGGAACGCAGCAGTCGTGTCGGTTGCGACTATCCCCCCAAGCAGACAAATGAGCAGAAACTCCTGGGTCATTGCGATGTCGCACGTTCGTTTCGGCTAGGTACGCGCACTTCTTGCCGAACAGACAATGGCGAAGGCTTCTCGCTGCCAGTTGCTATGCTACGCGGGCCACGAGTTGGTGGCTCAGTTCAAGCATTGCTTGCACCGCCTCCGAAGGAGGCAACGGGCCCAGCGCCTGCCGTGCCAATTCCAGCTCTTTGTTCACCACGGCTTCAGCCTCGGCGACCACACCGAGCGATCGGAACAGCCTTTCCACCTCGTCCAGTTCCTCGCCGGGTAGGTGGCGGCCAAAGTGACCAGCAAGCCATGCACGTTGTTGCGCACTCATCACCGGTTCTGCTGCCACCACCAAGAACGTCTTTTTCCCCTGAGCAAGGTCGCTTCCCCTTGGCTTGCCCGATACAGCGACAGAGGATGACAGGTCCAAAAGGTCATCTTGCACCTGAAAGGCGATGCCCAGATGCGTCCCGTACTGCCCCAGGGAATCCACTTGTTCGTCCGTTCCGTCCCCAGCCAGCGCGCCCACCTGGCAGGCAGTGGCAAACAGGCACGCCGTTTTCTTGCGAATCATCGTCATGTACTCATTCATCCCCACGCTGGAGCGCGTTTCGAACTCCTTGTCCAGCGCCTGCCCTTCACAGACCTCGACTATGCCCTTGGTAAAGACACGGGCCATGTCCACCAGGCGAGGATAGTTTCTGCTGAACAGGGCATGGTAGGCCATGGCCACGAGTCCGTCGCCGGCAAGAATAGCGGTCCCCACATCCCACTTGACATGCACGGTGGGCCGGCCCCTCCGCGTCTCATCCTGGTCCATGATGTCGTCGTGTACCAGGGTAAAAGTGTGCAGCAGCTCGATCGCCGCCGCCGCCGGAACCACCTCCTGCACATCGGCCCCCACTGCCTCAGCTGCCAACAGGAGCAGGAGGGGCCGCAGTCGCTTGCCGCCGCTCTCGATGAGGTAGCGCACTGGCTCGTACAGCAGCGCCGGTTCGGAAGAGGCACACGCTTCCTCTAAATACGCCCCCACTAACTGGCGCAGATAGGCCGCCTTCTTCTCAAGCGCGCTCATTGGCCCCTCATGAAGTCGGCTTTGCTGAAGTAGCGGACTTGCTTCAGCATCGCCACTTGGCGGCAGCCGGTCAGGAACATGGCCAAACGGAACTCCTGGCGCCACCTCTGGATGAGTTCCTCAAGCGACAGTCCGTCCTTCTGGAACAGGGCGCGCAGGAAGGGCGCTGCGGCCCCGGCCATCTCCGCCCCCAAGACCAGCGCCTTCGCCATGTCAAGCCCACCCCGCACTCCGCCAGAAGCGATCAGGTGCAAGTCTGCAATGGCGCGCAACTCCTGCAAGCACAGCGCAGTGGGGATGCCCCAGTCCCAGAACTCTTCGGCCAGGTGAGGGTCTGCCCCGCGATAATATTCCACCGCCGCCCAGGAGGTGCCGCCGGCACCGCTCACGTCGATGTAGCGGATGCCGATGTCCGCCAGGCGGAGGGCCACTTCGCGAGAAATACCAGCCCCCGTCTCCTTAACGATAACTGGGACGGGGAGCTCTTCGACAAGTTGCTGGAGCCCAGCCAGCACGCCGCTAAAGTCGGTATCGCCCTCTGGCTGCAACGCCTCGTGCAGAGGGTTCAGGTGCACGGCCAGCGCGTCGATTTCCACCAGCCGCATGATCGTTTCCACCGCCGCGAGCCCCTGAGCTCGGGCCACTTGTGCAGCGCCAATGTTGCCCACCAGGGGTATGTCAGGCGCCACCTCGCGCACGGCACTGAAACTGCGCACGTATTCCTGGTTCTCCAAGAGCTGTCGCTGGCTCCCCAATCCAAGCGCTACCCGCTGGTTCTGGCACGCCTGCGCCAGGGCGGTGTTCACTTGTTCGGCCCGCGCAAACCCTCCCGTCATCCCCGTGACCATGAGCGGCATGGAAAGGGTCTTACCCAAGAAGGTAGTGCTCGTGTCCACCTGCTCCAAGGCCACCTCTGGCAGCGCACAGTGCATGAGCTGAATCTGCTCAAAGCCGCTGCGCACCGTGCGAAAGCTCACGTCTTCCGACAAACAGATCTCAAGGTGGTCGGCCTTGCGGGCGGCAATGGTGCTCATTTCCCCTTTATGCCGCTTCTCCTCGTCTGCCACCGCTCTTCTCCTGTGCGCACATGGACGGCGCAATAGTTGCATCAAAGGTAAGCAAAATCAACTTCCCTGTCAAGTGAAACTTCCCTGGGTGTGGGTACTCATCACCTTCTACTACTCTGCGGTGAGCCGAGCCATCAGCGCGTCCTGCAACACCACATTCAGGGGAACCATAGCAGAGCCGGACCTGCTGTAGCCAGCGCGCAGAATTTGCTTGCGTCTGTCCTCTTTTTTTGCTATGATATGAGCGCCAATAACGGCGGACGGCAGTGCGACCCTGCCAAGGTCGACCAAGCCAGGCTGACAGTGAAAGGACCCTGCTTGTCGGACACCCTCTACAAAAGCCTGCGCCTCCTGCGCCTTTTCTTCCGCTATGACGTGCTGGGCGGGACCAACCTTCCTAAAGGCGGCCCCTCGCTGATAGTAGCTAATCATGTGGGCAGTATTGGACCGGTGATGCTCTTTTTCTCCCTCCCACTGCGCTTCCACCCCTGGGTGATAGCCGACCTCACCGATTGCCGGCGTTCACCCGCGTACCTCTATCAGCAATTCGTCCGTCCCACCCTCCATCTCGAGGGATGGACTGGGCGCGCCCTGGCCAAGCTCATCACCACCGTCACCGTGCCGCTGCTCAGGGGGATTGGCTGCATCCCAGTGGAATTGCACAGCACCTGGACCGGCGCTGCCTTCCGTCGCAGCCTGTTTCTCCTGATGCGGGGCGCGCACATCGTCATCTTCCCGGAGGACCCCGCCCTGGTCATGGACCCAGAGACAAACATGTATCCCTTCAAGCTCGGCTTCGTCCACCTTTGCCAGATGTACCGTGACCGCACAGGCGTGCGCCTGCCGGTAGTACCAGTCGCCATTCATCCGTACCAAAGAATGATCTCGATTGGACCACCTCAGTACTACCAGGGCAGTGGGTACGAGGAGCCACAGGTTATCTCCTTCGCCACGCGCCTCTACGAGCTGGTCCGTTCTCTGTACTTGCAGCTACCGTCCCGGTCACGATGTGCCGCCCCCAAATGACCAGGACAAGTGTCGCACAATTTTCTGGGAGCTGATTGCTATGCGTGCACGAGCCGCGTTCTTGGCAAGCCTGACGCTAATGGGTTGTTATGCCTTGCTGGCCCAAACACCTGTCGCCTTTGAACAGTTTTTCGCCGAAAAGGCGCTCCGCTTGGACCTCTGCCAGGTAGGCGACGCCAGGGAGGAATTCATCACCCTCCAGCGGATGCACCAGGAGCCAACCTGGCCAGAGACCAGAACTGCGCTCATTGACCCCTTCAATAACGGGCGCTACACGGTTAAGCTCTATGACATTGCCACCAACCGCTTGATCTACGCGCGCGGCTTTGACTGTATGTTTGGCGAGTACAAGACCACTACCCCCGCCTTGCAGGGGCAGAAACGAGTGTTCCAGCGCTCGGTGCGCGTGCCGTTTCCCAAGTACCCTGCGCTGTTCGTCATCGAGGCGCGGGACAAGAAGAACATCCCGCACGTGCTATTCAGCACCACGGTTGACCCCAATGACTACCATATCATCCGCGAATCGGGCACAACCCTGGCAGAGGTGCACGAGGCACATGTAGTGGGAGCTGCGGAGCGCTGCGTAGACTTTGTCTTCATCGCCGAGGGCTACACCCTAGCGGAGCGCGAAAAGTTCGCCGCTGACGTAGATCGCTTCACGGGGTGGCTCTTTGCCACCGCCCCCTATGCGGAGTATCGCCACCGCATCAATGTTCGCGGGCTCTTCCTACCATCCCCGGAGTCAGGCATGGATGAGCCGCGACAGGGTTCCTTCAGGCGAACCTTACTGAACGCTTCCTTCAATGCTTTCGATCTGGACCGCTACATGCTGACCGAAGAAAACTGGCTGCTCCGTTCGCTGGCCGCTCAAGTGTCTTACGAGGCCATCGTGGTGCTGGTCAATAGTGCCCGTTACGGGGGAGGTGGCATCTACAACGACTATTGCATCACCACGGTTGACAACCCCGCGAGTAAGCGCGTCTTCCTGCACGAACTGGGGCACTCATTTGCCGGGCTTGCGGATGAATACTATGCCTCCGAGGTCTCCTACAACGAGTTCTATCCGGCAGGTGTGGAGCCTCTGGAGCCCAATATCACCGCCTTTCTGAGCCCTGAGCTTCTGAAGTGGAAGGAGCTGGTATCGCCAGGTATTGCGCTTCCCACTGTGTGGGGCAAGGAGCGTCTAGATAGTTTGCAGGCCGAGCGGCAGAAAACTCTCAAGGCCATGACCCAGGAGTTGCAAAAGGCCGCACAGGCTGGTGCACGACCTGACACCCAGGACAAGATTCGCGCCCGCTACCAGAAAGAGCTGAAGCACCTTGATCGCGAGATGGAGAACGTGCGCGCCCAGTACGCCCACCTCCGTGACAAAGTGGGGGTGTTCGAGGGAGCAGGATATGCGTCCAAGGGGCTCTACCGCCCCATGATGTACTGCCTGATGATCTCGAGCCCCGAAGACAAATTCTGTGTCGTCTGCGAGCGAGCAATCGCGCGCATGATCGGCTACTACTGCGGGGATTAGGGCTGCGCGGCAACGAAGGAGGAAACCGGTGATGATGATGGACCGGCGTGGGTTCATGAACTGCATGGGTGCAGGTATGATGGCTACACTGTTCGGGTCAGCGGCAGGGGCCAGCTTCTCCGCCGCACCCAACCGGGTGCCTTGGCGCGCCCCACGGGGCAAAACCGTGCGCCCTCCGCTGCTCACACCCGTGCCACTTGGCGCAGTTCGTCCCTTGGGCTGGCTTCGCACCCAGCTGGGCATCCAAGCAGAGGGGCTCACCGGCCACCTGGATGAGTTTTGGCCGGACGTGGCCCAGAGCAAGTGGTTCGGCGGCGACGCGGAAGGATGGGAGCGCGCCCCCTACTGGCTGGATGGCCTCATCCCCCTCGCCTGGTTGCTTGAGGACCCCCGACTTCAGGAAAAGGCGACAAGGCGCGTGGGACAAATCCTGGCAGGGCAGAGGGACGATGGCTGGTATGGACCCTTTGTTCCGCCTGCCGAGGGGGGACTGCAAAAGTACGACCTCTGGGCATTCATGCTCATGAACAAGGTTTTGGTCCAGTACCACGAGATTACCGGGGATGAACGTGCCCTGGGGGCAGTAGTCCGCTGTCTGAAGACAATGCACCAGCACCTGACCACCTACCCCCTCTACAACTGGGGGCGCTTCCGCTGGTTCGAAAACCTCATCCCCATCTACTACGCCTATCGACACACAGGGGAGGCCTGGCTCCTGGAGCTTGCCCGCCTGCATCACCAGCAGGGGTTTGACTACCCGACTTTGTATCGGCAAGAGGATGTGACAGTGCCCACGCCGCGCCGTGGCCTGTGGAAATGGACCAAACACGTGGTGAACACCGCCATGGCCGTCAAGGCCGCGGCCCTCTGGTGGCAGCTGAGCGGAGACCCTGCAGCACGTCGTTTCCCCTTTGAGATGCTCGCCATGTTGGACCGCTACCACGGCCAGGTCACCGGCGTCTTCTCCGGGGATGAATGCCTCGCAGGCAAGA
>JAPDPR010000086.1 GCA_034506335.1 candidate division KSB1 bacterium | reverse complement strand
CCTCTTCCGGCCACCCAGCTGGGCATGACGCTGAACAGCCAACAGGCTGGTGGCGCCTATACCGCGATCGACGACTTTTCTGTGCAGTCGGCGGTCCCTCCTTCCTCGCTTTGGCAGTGGGCAAGAACCGAGACTTCGCGGAAGGCACAGCAGGAGTTCAAGCGGGGGCGACTCTGGGCGGCTGAGCAGCTCCTGAAGCGGGAGCTGAAAGGTGCATCCCCCACATGGGCCGCCTACAACAACCTCTGCATCGTTGCCGCAGAAAAGGGGGACCTCTCCACTGCCCTGCAATGGGCCGAGAAGGCGCACGCGCTAGCTCCAGGACACGAGATTTTGCGGAACAACCTGCAGCTGCTGTGGCACACCTTGGCTCATGATGGCCTCGTCGGTGGCCCGCCGGCAGGGCCCGGCCTCGTGGTCAAGCCGGACCAACAGGTCTACGTGGGAAGCGAAACAGGGTACCTGCGCTTCTGGGCGCTCGGCCCCGCTTATGGCGGCCCTGGCGGTGACTCATTGCACGCGGCGATTGAAGACAGTACCGGCCGCGTTGTCTGGTCGGCGCGCTGTGCGGGTGTTTGCACCAACGAGGCATTCGCAACCGGGCAACTCCAGTTTGACCCGGACTCTTTGCCTGACGGAGTTTTTGCAGCAGTGGCGCGGGCAGGCTCCGCATGTGCGAAGACTCACTTCGAGGTGGTACGCACCAGCTATCAGGCCGTGCAGCAAGAAGTGGAGGCGATCAAAAAGCTTGCCCAACAGGGGCGCCTCCGGGGCCAGGGCGGTCTGCACGTTAACGACTGGGCGAACCTCGAGGTTCACTTGGTGCCCTTGGAGCGGCTGATGGAACAGGTGAGAGTCCCCCGGCTCTGGCGCGGCCAGTTGGGACATGCGACGGCGCTGCTGGAGCAGGCCCGGACCTTACTCGGTGCTTTGGAACGCGGCGCAAATCCCTGGGCCCACGCCGTCGGCACCTTCCTGCGCGGCTATTACTCGCCCATCGACGGCAGCGCGCAGGGCTACGCAGTGCACGTGCCGCCGGGATACGACGGGCAGAAACCGTACCCGGTGGTGGTTAACCTCCACGGCTACGACCCCAGCTTCGCCGACTGGCGCGACAACCCGTTCTTGCAGGGCTTTATTCCTGAAGCGACCGAGGAGGGACGCTTCATCCTCGTGCAGCCATACGGACGGGGCAATACCATGTACCAGGACATGGGCGAACGGGATGTCCTGGAGGTGTTGGCGGAAGTGGAGCGGCTGTACTGTGTCGACCAAGACCGGATCTACCTCACTGGCGGTTCCATGGGCGGCGCTGGCACATGGTACATCGGCTTGCGGCACCCGGACCGCTTTGCCGCCATAGCACCGGTCATGGGTCCCACCGACTATGCCTTCTGGCTGGGAATAGATTCTGCCACCGCGCCACACCTGCGAAGATTTCTCATCGCCAGGCGTAGTGCGCTTGCCTACGCCGAGAACGGCCGCTGTGTGGCCATGCGCTGCGTGCACGGCGCAAACGATGACGTGGTGCCCGTCGCACAGAGCCGGGCGATGGTCGCCCGCCTCCGCGAACTTGGCTACCCGGTAGTGTATGAAGAGTATGCGCAGGCGGCACACGGTGGATTCCCCTCGGAGATGGAGAGGGCCAAGTACGCGTGGTTGGCCGAACAAGTGCGAGTCCCGTGGCCGCGGCGCGTCACTTACAAGACCGGTGACTTACATCATCCGGGAGCGTATTGGGTGCGCATTGACCGATTTGAAAACCTGCTTGACTTTGCCTGGATTGACGCCGAAGTCGAGGGCGCAGACAAGATCGTGGTGCGCACGGCGAACGTGAGTCGCTTCAGGCTGACCGTGCCACGCGTGCATTGCACGGCGGAGACGCTTCGCATCGTGGTGGACGGCCAGGTGGCCTATCGTGGTGACTTGCCGTTCCGGGACGAGCTGTGTTTTACCCGGGGGAGCGATCGTCAATGGGTGACCGGTTCCGGCATTTCGGAGCAAGGGATGGTCAAACGCCCGGGCCTGGCCGGTCCGATCTCGGATGTGTTCAACGGGCCATTCATGATCGTCTACGGCACATCGGGACG
Organism: candidate division KSB1 bacterium; assembly: GCA_034506335.1. NCBI lineage: Bacteria > Pseudomonadati > Candidatus Zhuqueibacterota bacterium. The sequence goes on along the minus strand of JAPDPR010000086.1, from coordinate 4,608 downwards.
GCAACGAGAGAATGCTACGACACTGGCTGAAGCGGAGACCCTAGCACAGCAATGGCGGCGTTGGCAGCATGCCGAATGTCGGGTCAAAGCGGACCGGCAGGTCACCAAGGCGGACGTGGACAGCTTCAACCTGATTCTCATCGGGGGGCCGTACTGCAACCTTATCACCGAACGGGTGAATGGGGATCTCCCCATCCAGTTCTCCCGCAGGGGTGTGCAGGTAGGTGGCAAAAAGTTCTTGGGCGAGCACGTTGGAGCAGTGTTCGTCTACCCAAACCCGCTCAACGAGCGGCGCTACGTGGTGGTCATGGGCGGGGTGAGCTGGCGCGGAACTGCAGGCATCACAAGGCGCATCGGGACAGAGTTCGACTTTGTCATCTTTGACGAGCGGACGCTGGGCCGTCACTTCGTGCAAGGCAACTATGGCGTGGACGGCACGCCCTTGCTTTGTGGCTTTTTCGATCACGATTGGCAGCTTAACCCTGCTTATCAGTGGGCTGGGGATGAGGAACTGCGCGCAAGGGTTGTGCCGCGGACCTTTGCCGAGTCACAGGCGCAGAGTGCTGCACCCGGCAGTTTGTACCTGAGCGACGTGGAACCGGACTATGTGGACCAGTGGATTGGTCAACCGGAGCGCGACCGAACCTTCTGGGGCACGGCGCTCGCAGGCGGCGCGCGCAAAGGGATTGGCGTCTATCCCCACTCCCGGGTGCGGTTTCGCTTAGATGGCGCATGGCAGGAATTCGCGGCATCGCTTTGCGTGGACGTGATGCCTAAGGAGCTGGGTGGCCCGCCCCGGAAGCCACACGGGGCGGTGCAGTGTGCCGTGTACGGAGACGGCGAAGAGCTTTTCGTCAGCGGGGTCATGACCGCCAGCTCTCGGCCCGTAGAAGTGCGCGTACCGATTCTCGGCGTGCGCGAGCTGGAGCTGGTCGTCATGACGCGGGCGTGGCTTCCCGGCTCGCCTGTTGCCGCCAGTTGGGTAAATGCACGTGTGGAGGGACGATGACCGGAAAGGAACGGCTGTTGGCTGCCCTGGAACGCCATCCTGTGGACCGCGTTCCCTGGGTGCCGTGGGTGGGAGTGCATGCCGCCTCGCTGCTGGGGGTGAGCGCGCGGCGGCTGTTCACGGAGGTGGATACCCTGGTGCAGGGGGTGCGGAAGGCATATGAACTATACCAACCCGATGGCCTACCCGTGCTCTTTGACGTGCAGCTCGAGGCCGAAGCCCTGGGTTGCACGCTGGCATGGGCGGAGGATAATCCGCCCGCTGTCTCCTCTCACCCACTGGAAAATGGAGATTTGGCCGCGCTGCGAGTGCCGCAATCAGACCAAGGGCGCTATCCGCTGGCCCTGGAGGCAGCGCGACGTGTCGTGGCGGAACTGGGCCAAGACATGGCAGTCTTTGCCCTCATCACCGGGCCCTTTACCCTCACACTGCATCTGGCTGGGGTGCGCATCTTCACCGACTTGGTGGACGAGCCGGCTTACGCCAAGGAGGTGTTGGCCTTTGCCAGCCAGGTGTGCGCCCGGACTGCCGAGTATTATGCGAAGACAGGGGTGGACGTGATCACGGTAGTGGATTCGCTCACCTCACAGATTTCGGCGGCGCATTTCGCTGAGTTTGTGACGCCTTTCGTGCGGCCAGCGCTCGAGGTTATCCATGCGAGCGGCATAAAGTCCGGGTTCTTTGCCTGCGGAGACGCCACGCGCAACCTGGAACAGATGGCGACCCTTGGTGCTCACTTCTTCGGCGTGGACGAGAATGTGGACATTGCCTACGCGCGGCAGGTTGCCGAGCGGCACGGGGTTGCCTTTGCGGGCAATTTGCCCCTCGCCTCGGTGATGCTGTTCGGCACGCCTGAAGAGAACTACCAGGAGGCTGTGAAATGCATGCGGCGAGCGGGGCCGCTCGGATTTTTCCTTTGTCCAGGATGCGATGTCCCGTTTGCAACTCCGCCCGCAAACGTGCAGGCGATCACCCGTGCCGTGCGTGAGTTTCGTCCATGAAGGAAGAAGCTATGGCCGAGAAAGTCTTCATCGAAGTGCTGACCCTTGACTCACGTGCCTGCAGCCCCTGCCAGTACATGGTGGAGGCGGTGAAAAGGGTAGTGGTGCACTACCCTGGGCGGATCGAGTGGCGGGAAACCCTGATCAAGACGCGCGAGGGGATGGAGCGGGTGAGGAAGCTGGGGGTGAGCAAGTTGCCCTCTCTCCTCATCAATGGCGTGCCGGAGTTTGTGAGCATTATCCCTTCTGAGCATGAGCTGCGCGCGGCGATAGAGAGACAGCTGGGCCCCCGCTGAGCTTCATAGCCTGAGGGCAGGCAGGCGAAGTAGGTGCCTTCCTGCGAAGGCCCCTCGGCGTCATTGTCACCTCCCAGAGCAAAATGGCCCTTGACAAGGGGTCTTTTTTTTTTTTATATTACAACCGTACCAGGAGAGTTGGCGGGGAGGTGGCGTGGGGACAGGAGGCGGTGTGCACTATGGTGAGGAGGGTGAAGCCATGGGCACGGTGCGAGCTTGTTGCAAAAGGGCGTGGCTGGCACTGCTTGTGCTGGTGCCGGCGGCCCTGCTCTTGGCCGACGCGGAGGATCGGCAGGAGCGAGACGTGGGGGGTGTGTGGTGCGTGGCGATTTCTCATGTGAACGAGCCGGTGTGGGACGGGAAGTCATGGTACATGAGTGGCTACGGGATCTCAGAGGCAGAGACGGCAATACCGGAGATAGGGCTGAGCTCGGAGCTGCGGATCGATTGGTTAACGCTGAAGCAGGAGGACTATAGGCGGAACTCTCCTCGCGCGTATACCTCTGCTGCCTATAATTGGTGTCCCCCGTGGCAGGAGGTGTGCTACTCGAGCGACCACACGTTCGTGGTAGATCATAAGCATACGTGGTACCCGCATACCACGGCCTGCATCGCGAGGAAGTGAGGACAAGGCAGCGCCTACGGGGTGCTGCGTCAGAGCTGGAGGGGCGAAAACGTGTATCTCGCCGGCGTCTGCAGGGAGAAACGGGTACGGTTTCTCGCTGCCGCACTCCTGGGTGGCTGGGGGGCACTCGTTTCACCAAGCTTGGCCGTGGAATGCGGGTCCGAGCCATCGCGGCCCGTGTTGAGCCAAGAGATGCTTGCCCTGGAGAACATGGAGGTGGTGACAGAAGGCGGCAGTTATGGGGTGACAGACCTGGTGAGGGACCTGTCAGGGAGGGTGTATGTCTCTTTCCTCCTGCACGGGGATTGCCCGGAGGGTCTGCCCAATTGTGCTCTCGCATGGATGGTGAGGAGTGGAAACGCGTGGGAGGGTCCTATACTTGTCACCAGCTGTGTCAACTTTGTCTACCAACATCGTCTCGCGATGGCCGGCAGAGACGTCTTGCTCCTCTGGATAGAGCGCGACGTGCAGGAGAACATGCCCCTGAGAGTGGCCCTCTGTGTGCCCGGTGGCACGCCCCAGCCGTACACCCTGCTCGATAGCTCCCAAGTCATTCCGCTGGCCGCAGCTTGGACGTCAAGGGCCTTGTACGTTGCGGCAAGAGAAGGTAGGGTGGGCTACAACTGGGGTTTCCGCATTTTCAAGAAGGAGGAGGGAGGCCCGTTCGTCTCCCTCCCGTTCCGTTGGGCCTGGTATTGGGACGACACGGGCGGCATGGCCTGCGAGGGCAAGCAGACCGTGCACCTGCCGGGCCAGGCAGGGTCAAGCCTCGGTTATCTTGTCTCCCCTGATGGGGGCGGAACGTGGCTGATGCAGAAGGTGCCGGAATTCCGCCCGCGCGTGTACAAGCCGAAGGTGGCGGTGCTGGGCACGCTGCGCGTCTTGGTGTGGCTGGAGAGTTCAGCGCAGGGGCTTTTTGCGGATCGTTTGGTGGCGGCCAGCAGCAAGGATGGGGAAAAATGGAGCCCCACAGTCCTCCTTGCTGCTTCGCAGCCGTCGGAGATAATCCTTGAGCCAGAGCTGGTGTCAGGAAGTCGTTCTTTCCTGGTAGTCTTTTGGCAAGAAGGGAGATTCTTCCAGGGCCAAATGAGGTGCTGTTATAGTGTGTTTGACGGCCACTCGTGGTCTGGCCCGTTTCTATTTGCACCTGATAGTGCCGTGGACATCTCCACTCCTCGCGGGAGGATTGACCCGGTGAGCGATGTGGTCCACCTGTCCTATTCGGCGGTGTATCCGTCGGGGCGAGAGGTGGTCTGGTATGCGACGGCGCGGGTGAGCAGCACTGGGGTGGAGCCGGAACGTCCGTGGGCGGCCCCTCGGGGCCTGGCCTTGCGGTCGGCCTACCCCAATCCGTTTAACACGTCAGTGACTATCCCGCTGTGTGTACCTGCCGATGCTGAGGGCGTGCTGGAGGTGGTGGACGCCTTAGGCCGCACAGTAGCTGTAGTGTGGCAGGGGCGTGGGTCGGGCGAATGGAGGGAGGCGCGGTGGGATGGCCGTGCCGAAGGTCTTCCTGCCCCCAGCGGGTTGTACCTTTTGCGCCTGCGCACAGATGTATCGGTGGTGAGCCAGAAGGTGGCGCTAGTGCGCTGACGGCGGCTGTCTCCAGGATGGGTTGGAGCGGGTTGGTTGCGAAGGGCCGCGAAGCCACCGCCGACAAGCGCTGCTCTTTCCTGC
>JAPDPR010000085.1 GCA_034506335.1 candidate division KSB1 bacterium | reverse complement strand
TCGATGAGGTTGCGCATGGTCTGGTCCGGGTCGGTCACCTGCAGCCTTTTCCACTCAAAGGACAAGGCCGTAGGGCGCACCTTCAGCCCATCAATCTCCACCCTTGCCCCCACGATGGCTTCGCCGGCCTTTTCCAAGCCAGACTCGACCCAGCGGTCCAGGAAAAACAGAGACACGACGGCCACGCCCACTACCAGGACCAGGAACGGAATAAAGCCCTTCCAGCGCATGGCTATCCTCCGAAATCGCGAATCTTCAGGTAGAGCTGGACAATGCTGCTGCCCCGCAGGGCGCGCGCCACCTTCCAATTGCCAATCTTGTCTCCCCACGACTCACGAAAGCGTTTAACGAACCAGCGGAACCAGGCATAGTTCGGCACGAGCATGACCAAGGCCACCACCAAGCTCCCCATCACCACCGTGTTGTTGAAACGCGTAAGCGGGGCAATGGGCACATTGTACAGCCACGTCCAAAGGGGTTGGAGCGATGGGATATTGACCAAGATCTGGTACCCGAGCAGGTCGAAGAGAGGGTCGAGCAGATAGGCGAACAGGCTGAAGAGCCCCCATCCTAAGAAAGCGGCGCTGATGTTCACGTTGAGGATGCAGATGAGGAGAATCACGAGGATGTTGTGCAGGGCCCAGAATGGTGTGAGCCCGGGGATGGCCCCCAGGGCAAAACCCCAACCCACCTGAGCAGGTGAGTCTGCCGAACGCAGAACCTTGACGACTTTGCTCACCAGGCTAAGTGGAACCATAACGGTTGTACCTCCGTCGATGGTTTGTGATGTGCAGCCGCCCGGTGTGTCGACGTGTCACTTCCCCATCAGTTGCACCACGATCTCCCGCTGTCGGCTGCGATTGTCAAAGTCGATAAGCACGATCTGCTGCCACGTACCAAGCAGCAAGCTTCCGTCCACGAACGGCACGCTGAGGGAGGCTCCCACCAGCGCGGCGCGCACATGCGCATAACCGTTGCCATCGTGCCAGGTAGCGTCGTGGTGATAGCGCGAGCCCATGGGCGCCACGCGCTCTAAGGCCTCTGGCACGTCCTGCAGCAGCCCCGGCTCAAACTCAATGGTGGTCACGCCGGCGGTGGAGCCTGGCACGAACACGGTGACCGTCCCCTCGCGCAAGCCGCTGCGCGCCAGGCACTGTTCCACCTGACCGGTGAGGTCCACCATGTGATTGCGGCCGTGCGTGGCCACGGCAATGCGGTCAGTGATCACCTGCATTGCAGGGTGCTCCCATGGTCAACCCGAGTCAGGTCCAGGAATGCGTTGAAACGCTCTTGGATCTCTTCGGGCTTGAGGTCGCGCAGGCGGTCCACGCTGAAGCGCTCCACACAAAATGAGGCCAGTACGCTACCATAGACGACGGCACGGCGAAGGTTTTGCTCGGACAAATCACCCGTGTAGGCCAGGTAGCCGACAAAACCCCCGGCAAAAGTATCCCCGGCCCCGGTGGGGTCACAGAGGGTCTCCAACGGGTAGGCGGGGGCCCAGAAGCAGCCCTGGCGGGTGACCATGAGTGCGCCGTGCTCACCCTTCTTGATCACCACCGTGTGCGGCCCCTGGTCCAGCAGTGAGCGGGCCGCGCGGAACAAGTTGGCCTCCTGCGACAGCTGCCGTGCCTCGGCATCGTTGATGATGAGCACGTCCACCTTCTTCAGGGTCTGCTGGAGCTCGGCAGGCGTGTTCTCGATCCAGTAGTTCATGGTATCCAATACCACGAGCTTGGGCCTGTCCACCTGCTCCAGCACGCGCATCTGCAGCTGCGGCATGATGTTGGCAAGAAAAATGTATTCACTGTCTCGGTAGCTCTCAGGAAGTCTGGGCACAAAGTTCTCAAACACATTGAGGTGGGTATACAGGGTCTCCCGCGCGTTGAGGTCATAGTCGTACCGGCCGGCCCAACGGAAAGTGAGACCAGACTCGGTGGTCAAGCCAGTGAGATCCACGTTCCGTTTCTCGAGGAATCGCAGTTGGCTGCGGTCAAAATCCTCGCCCACCACCGCCACAAGGCGTACAGGGACGAAGAAGCTCGCTGCGGCGCTAAAGTAGATGGCCGACCCACCCAAGGCCTCGTCCACCTTGCCAAACGGGGTCTCCACCGTGTCGTATGCCACCGAACCGACGACCAAAAGGCTCATCTACTCATCCTCCCTTCCAGTTCCCGCTCACATCCTTTCTGGCACATCGATGCCCAGCAGGGCCAAACCACGGCGCAGCACGATGCTCGTTGCTTTGGCCAGAACCAGCCGTGCCTGCCGGAGCCTCTCCTCCTGGGCGTGCAGCACGGAATGCTCGTGATAGAAGCGACTGAACGCCTTTGCCAACTCCCACAGGTAGGTGGCGAGTCGTGCGGGGTTGTACGTCAGAGCTGCAGCCTTCACCTCGCCTGGGAAGCTATGCAGCCGCCGCACCAGCGCGATCTCTTCAGGCTCCACGAGCACCGAGAAATCGCACTCCTCAGGGGACACGGCCGCGAATTCGTCCTTGCCTGATTTCCGGAAGATGCTGCGCACGCGCACGTAGGCGTACTGCACGTAAGGTCCGGTGAATCCGTCGAAGGAGATGGACTCTGCCGGGTCGAAGAGCATGCGACTCTGCGGGCCAAACTTCAGGATGTAGAACTTGAGCGCACCTTGCGCCAGGATTTCGGCGGTGGAATCCAGATCCTCCGGCGCAATGTCCAGGTGGCGGCGGGCGATTTCCTCCCGCTCCATTCTGAAGAGCTCGTCCATCAGGTCATCGGCATCAACCACGGTCCCTTCGCGCGACTTCATCTTGCCGGCGGGCAGGTCGATCATGCCGTAGGCCAAGTGGTAGCAGCCCTCGGCCCAGGGGAACCCAAGCTTTTTCATGATCGCGAAGAGCACCTGGAAGTGGTAGATCTGCTCGTCGCCCACAACCCAGATGGCCCGCTTCATACCAAAGTCGTCAAACTTGAGCTTTGTGGTGCCGATGTCCTGGGTAATGTAGACCGAGGTACCATCGCTGCGCAAGAGGAGCTTCTCGCCAAGGCCTTCATCGCTGAGGTCAACCCATACGGAGCCGTCAGGTTTACGGTAGAAGAGGCCGCGCTCCAACCCCTCCTCTACCAGGGCGCGCCCGAGCTGGTAGGTTTCGCTTTCCTTGTAGACTTTGTCGAATTTGCACCCCAGGCGGCGGTAGGTCTGGTCAAAGCCCTCGTACACCCAGTCATTCATTCTGCGCCATAGGGCCAGCACCTCCGCGTCGCCTGCTTCCCAGCGCTGCAGCATCTCCTTGACGCGGCCGTACCATCTGGACTGGCTGAGGAACTCTGCCTCCAGGCGCCGACGCTCCTGGTCGTCCAACCCTTTCGGGTCAATCCCGCGGGCCGCCAGCCACTGCTGCCACTCCTGATGCTGCTGCTTTTCATAGAGCACGTAAAAGTCGCCCACGAAGTGGTCGCCTTTGATGCCCTCGGACTGTGGGGTCTTGCCTTGGCCAAACTCTTGATAGGCCAGCATGGATTTGCAGATGTGCACGCCCCGGTCGTTGACCAGATTGACGCGCACCACCTGGTGCCCGATAGCCTCTAGGAGGTTGGAGATGGCCATGCCCAGCAGGTTATTGCGAACGTGGCCGAGGTGCTGCGGCTTGTTCGTGTTCGGTGCCGAGTACTCAATGAGCACCTTCTCGCCTTTGCCCTCGTCGCAGTTGCCAAAGGTCTCGGGGGCGGCAAGAATCTCGGTGCAGGTGACGCGGAAGAGGGCCTCCTTTTCGACGGTGAAGTTCAGATACGGTCCCACCGCCTGCACCCGCGCGATAGGGGGCTCAACGGTCAACTCCTGGGCAAGGCGCGCCGCAATCGCTGCCGGCGCCGATTTGGCCAGCCGAGCAAGCGGGAAACAGGCAAAGGCAAAGTCGCCAAGCTGCTCATCCGGGGGCGTATCCAGGCGCGCCTCCGGCGGAAGGGCCAGACCGTACGCCTTGTGTGCGGCCTTGGCAATTGAAGTCAAGATCTGCTGTTCGATGATGCTCATGCGCGGACCACCTCGAGAATATCGCGAAAAGCGGCGGCATTCAAGCTCTTGCCTCCTGCTGTGTCTCCGCCGCGCGGTGCAGGATGAGTGGGCTGGTTCCTACTGCCTTGCCCAACCATGCTGTGCGGCGACACCCATCGGGTCACAGTTCTCTCGGATCAACAATCTTCTTGACGAAATCAATAAAGGCATCACTCACGGAGAACTTGTCCTTATTGTAGAACTCATCTGCTGGAAAGAGCAGCTGAGAGGCCCTACTCAGCGGAATACGCGCAATGTGTTTCTCGATGTCCGGACCGCTAACCACGCGGGTAGGAATTGGTAGTTCCCCATTTCTTTGGTCGTGCAGCATAGCCTTGATTTCCTTCCCCAGGGCGAAGGCGAGAGCGACGTCGTACTCCGAAGGTCTTCCCATCCGGGGAATGTAGTCGGCATGCTGACATCGCACTTCCACCCCATCTAGACCTCTCTCGGTCAGGGCCTTCTCCACCATCTTTGCGACCTTAACGCCCGCGCCACCAAGCTTCCTCGGACCAAATGCTGCGTCCATCTCCTGTGTACCCTTGAACTTGAAACCCTCCGAGACCGCTATGATTACGTGGCCCCCGTTTACTTTGTAGAGTTTGGCAACTCGATCGTAGAATCTTTCCCAGTCCGCATCTTCCATGGGCACTTCCGGAATCAGCACAAATTCCGCTCCGCCCAGACTAGCCGCAGCAGCAAGCCAACCCGCGTCCCTCCCCATAGTCTCCAAAGTGAACACGCGTCGGGTGGACATTGCTGTGGTCCTCAAATCCCTCGTCAGACGAGCTATCTTCAGGGCTGCTGAAGGGTATCCGGGACAAAGAGCTACCTCAACACTTCCCTCAAAAGTGTTCGTTCTTATGTCGTTATCAATGGTGCGAGGAAACCCCAGGATTTTCACGGGGTAGTTGCTCGACCCGGACCATTCAAATAGTTCCCTGGTTGCACTCAAACTTCCGTCACCACCTATGACGATCAAGGTGTCCACCTCTAATTCGCACAGATTTTCGAATAGGATTCTCTTGTCGTCGTCAGATCGGGGTGCATCCCTCCTCGACCTGAGAATTGTACCGCCCTGATAGGGGTCAATTGGTTCCCAAGTAAGGAGTCGCACCGATTTGGTCATCACCCCTTTATACCCGTCCTCAAAGCCCAGAACCCTCGGGAACCCAGCCTCGATCGCGTTATCCCGAATGCTCTTTATTACCGCATTAAGGCTGCATGTGTCGCCGCCATTGGTGAGAATGCCGAGTGTCCTCATCTTGGTGCCCTCCCCAACTCTTGGTTGCCTCGTCCGGTGTCCTCCCCTACCTCAATGACCTCCGCATCGCCCCATAACTGCTCCAGGCCGTAGAATTCTCGCACCTCGGGCTGGAAAATGTGCGCCACCACGTCGATGTAGTCGAGAATCACCCAGCGTAGGTGCGTGTAGCCCTCGCGGTGCCAAGGCTCGATGTGCTCTTTGCTCAGCTCCTCCTCGATGTGGTCGGTGATGGCCTTGACCTGCGTGTCGGAGGCACCGGTGCACAACACGAAATAGTCTGTAAACGAACACAAGCCCCGCAAGTCCATCACCAACACTGACGAGGCCTTCTTGTCTAAAGAGAGATCGGCAATACGCAAGGCCAACGTCTTTGGGTCAGACAAGTCCTTTGTACTCAGTTCCTGGCCCTCCTTTCGCAAAACTCCTTTCCCCTTCTGGCCAAAAGCTCTTCGGCAGCAACCACCACTTCCTGCGCGGAGATGTCCCGCATGCAACGAAAGTGCCTCTTGGGGCAGCGCGTGGACCCCATCGCGGAACATGGCCGACAGGGGAGATCTTTCTGCACCACACGCGTAAGCTCGCCGAACGGGAAAAAGCCCAACTCCTCGGTTGTCGGTCCGAAGATAGCCACCACGCACTTGCCCAGTGCCGCCGCAATGTGCATCAGTCCGGTGTCGTTGCACAAGACCAGGTCGCAACAGTCAAGAGCTGCCGCGCTCTCCATGAGCGAAAGGGCGCCCGCCAGGTTTAGATGCGGTGTCTGCATGTGCGAGACCACCTGTTCGGCAATTGTTCGATCCTTGGCATCGCCAAGGATAAGCGCACCGCTCTGGTGCCTCTCAGCCAAGGAATCGGCAACCTCTGCAAAGCGCTCCGGAAGCCAGCGCTTGGTGAAAAAACCCGCTCCCGGCACTATGGCGACGCGCAACGGGTGCGTCATGAATCCGACCTGTTCGAGTCTCTTCTGCACGCGCTGTCGGGCAGCCGGATCCAAAAAAACCTCTGGCCCGCGCCCATCGCCCTTCACCCCGAGTACACCGACCGCGGCTAGATAGCGCTGGTAGACCGGTACGACGCCGGGATAAACGTTCTTCTTGGCCACGATGAGCAGCGTGCGGGCCCAGCGCCACTTGCGGTAGCGGAGCACCTTCGCTGGCCCTGCGCCCAAGCGCACGTAGAAGCTGCGAAAGTTCTTGTGAATGTCAACGATGACATCGTAGCGGCGAGCTTTCACCTCTTGCCGCAGCCTCTCAAGCTGCCGCCATTTGCCGCCTTTTGGCAAGACGAGCACCTTGTGCACGTAGGGCGAAAAGCGGACCAGGTCCGCGAATTCCTCTTTGGTGGCAAAATCCATGTCCGCACTGGGAAATGTCCTTGCCAACGCGCGAAGCAACGGGCTGGCGAGCACAATGTCGCCAATGGAGCTAAAGCGAATCACCAGCACCCGCTGCGGCACCACCTGTCTATCTTCTCCCTCCATAGAGGGGGTTCATCCTCGCGGCGCCTCTTCCGCCAGCTTTCTCTTGAACCAGTCGATCGTGAGGGTCAGCCCCTCTTCGAGCCCAACCTTTGGCTCCCACCCCAGCACCTGCCTGGCCTTGGTAATATCCGGCTGCCTGACCCGTGGGTCGTCCACCGGCAGTGGCTTTTGGACAATGGGGCTGGAGCTCCCAGTCAGTCGGATGATGGTCTGTGCCAACTCGAGCACGGTCAATTCCTGCGGATTGCCGATGTTGACCGGGTCCACGCAGTCGGACATGAGCAACCGGTAGAGGCCCTCGATCTGATCTGACACGTAGCAAAAGCTTCTGGTCTGTGAGCCATCCCCGAACACGGTGATGGGTTCTCCGCGCAGTGCCTGCGGGATAAACGTGGGGATGGCGCGGCCGTCGTGAGGGCGCATGCGCGGGCCGTAGGTGTTGAAGATGCGCGCGATGCGCGTGTCCACGCCGTGGTAGCGATGGTAGGCCATGGTCAGGGCCTCGGCAAAGCGTTTGGCCTCATCGTACACGCCACGTGGCCCTACCGGGTTGACATTGCCCCAATAGTCCTCGCTCTGCGGATGGACCAAGGGGTCCCCGTACACCTCCGAAGTGGAAGCCAGCAGAAAGCGCGCCCCTTTTTCCTTAGCCAGTCCCAGCGCCTTGTGCGTTCCCAGGGCCCCCACTTTCAACGTTTGGATGGGGAGCTGGAGATAGTCAAGAGGACTGGCCGGTGAGGCAAAATGGAGCACGTAGTCGATCTTGCCGGCCACGTAGATGTACTCGGTCACGTCGTGTTTGATAAAGCGAAAGCGCTCGCACTGCAGGTGCTCGATGTTGGCCACCGTGCCGGTGATGAGGTTGTCCATGGCGATGACGTGGTGCCCCTTCTGCAGGAGGTACTCACACAGGTGCGAGCCAAGGAACCCCGCACCGCCGGTCACCAGAGTCGTTGGCATTCCCTCTCCGTCTTTTTTTCGCAGAGTCTGACCTTGCCCGGTACTAAAGGACCTCAAGCTTGCCCCGGATATTGGGCGTGGCCCACCATTGGAGGGCACCGTGGTCTTCTGCCACTATCACGGCCGCCACCCCTGGCAAACGCTCTGCAAGGGCCAGGCCCTTTTCCGGTCCCAATACAAAGATGGCCGTGGAAAGCGCATCGGCTTCCATGGCGGAATTGGCTACCACCGTGACGCTCGCGCACGGACGCGC
>JAPDPR010000084.1 GCA_034506335.1 candidate division KSB1 bacterium | reverse complement strand
TGACGAAGAACTGCCACGCCTGGCAATCATCTTCGTCGAGGAGGCGGAGGAAGAGTTCCTCGCTCATTGCGCAGGTCTCGGAGCTGGGAAAGGTGCCGGCGTCGGTCGAGCGGGGGACTCGAAGGAGGTGAGGCTTCGGCGCATGCGCGACAGGATAGCGAGCGCACTGGTGAGACCGGGGAATGAGAAGTCGCGGATGCTCAGGGTCACCTCGTGAGAGAATCAGTGTCGTTCCCACACCCGTGGGACGCCGCTGCAGAAATGTGCGAAAATTTGTCCTCCATGTCAAGAGGAATTTGCGGCCCTAAGCCAAAGCGGCACCAGGCGCCACGCGGGCGCCTGGTGCCAAATTCTCTCTTCGTGTTCCCGGCTACTTGAGGAGCGCGGCCTTGCGGAGAGCAGTGAACGTGCCCGCTTCGAGTCTATAGAAGTACACACCACTGGGGAGGGTGCTGGCATCTACCGTGACCGTGTGGTGGCCAGCATCCAGATTACCTTGCAACAGGGTGGCGACCTCTCTTCCCAGGCTGTCAAACAATCTCAGCGTCACATAGGAGCGGGTTTTCAAGCTGAACGGGATGGTCGTAGTCGGGTTGAACGGGTTCGGGAAGTTCTGTCCCAGCGCAAATTCCGTGGGTAGCTCGTTCCGTGCGGGTTGCACCCCGGTAGGCAGAAGCTGGCTGGGGATGAACAGAAAGCCGCTGCGCACCGTGTACGTGCCCGCCTCGGAAGCAGGGGCAATACCCGGCTGCCCGATCACGGCCGTGGCGCGATAGGTGCCGCCACTGCTCACGCCACCGCCGCTGGAAATGGTGCTATGCGGCAGGCGGTACTGTGCAGAGGCCCCACTGACCACCACGCCGCAGAGCACTAGTGTCAATGTGGACGACTTCATCACCAGGTCCTCCTTAGTAAGAGGGCTCGTGTGCCAGCCTGTTACCACACGCTGAGGGCAGCGCGCTTCCAGCCGGCGCTGGTCTTGACGTAGATGTAGTCATCGTCCCAGGCAATATCTCCGACGTTGCCATTGGGGTCAGCAGTGCCGGTGGGCGTGTAGGGAGTCCGCAGCCGCAGTTGGTTGTAGCCTGTCGCGCCGTTCAGGTCCACGCGAGCGGTGGGCGCTTCCGTGCCAAAGCCAAACAGTCCCGTTTTTGTCACCATAAGGTGTGCGGTGTTGTGCCAGTGGCTCGGACTGGTGCCGTAGCGCAAACGCAGATTGCCGTCGCCCAGGTCGTTGGACTGTCGGTCAAAGGACCACGTGTCGATGAAAGTGCCCTCATGTACCTCGCCCAGAGTGAGGCCAGAGCCTCCGGTGCTCTGGCGGTTGCTAAAGATGTAAAGCGCGGTAGTCTCGCCCTCCAGCACCAGGCCGCGACGGGGTACATGGGAGCCGGTGACGCCGATACTCTCGGAGCGTACATGGAGCTTGCCCTTGGGCGTAGTGGTGCCGATGCCGACGCGGTTGCGCACGTCGTCGTAGTAGATGTCAGAGCCTCCGGCTACTCCTCCGTCGTTGTACACGACCTGGCCGTCACTGCCGCCGATGGGTCCGGGAGGTCCCTGGGGTCCAGCAGGCCCTTGTGGTCCGGCAGGTCCTTGAGGGCCTTGTGGACCTGGATCACCTTTGTCGCCTTTGTCTCCCTTATCCCCTTTATCCCCCTTGTCACCCTTGTCTCCTTTGTCACCCTTGTCCCCCTTCGGTCCTGGGGGCCCTTGTGGTCCCTGGGGGCCCATCTCGCCAGGGTCGCCCTTCGGTCCGGCCGGTCCAGGGGGACCCTGAATGCCCTGGGGGCCTTGCTCACCGCGCTCGCCCTTTTCCCCCTGTGGTCCCGGAGGTCCTTGTGGCCCTTCGGGGCCCTGCGGTCCAGGAGGCCCTTGAGGTCCTTGTAAGGCTACTTCCTGTACCGTCTTGGTGAGCAGACGTCCCTCCGGCCCATGGATGAGCAGTTTGGTGGTAGGCTGTACTGCGCCGGCCTCAGGTGCTACCCGCACGATTGCGTCCCCCACGACTTCCAGCGTGGCATTGGGAGAGGTTACGCCGATGCCGACCGCCCCTGTCGAAGGGAAAACGTTCTCAGTGCCGTAGACGCCGCGGGCGGCAAAGGCGTAAGGGGAAGTGGTGAGTTGTACCCGCGGCATGAGCTCCGGCTCGGTGCCGATGGCAATGCCCAGCCAGTACTGGCGGTTGAAGGGAAGATTGATGGGGATGATGCTGCCCAGCGTAACGTTCATTACCCCGCCGGTGATGACCACGGGCTGCGTTTCTGTCCATAGGGCAGCCCCGCCTGTGGCCACCTCGTAGAGCCGGAAGGTGAGCGCGTAGGTACCATCCGGTACTGGATTACCGCTGGCGTCGGTGAGCAAACCTTGGTAGCTCATCGTCAGGGGAATTTGCGCTTGGCCGATTGTCGCCACAAACGCGATGGCTACTACCGTCAAGAGTAGACTGTGTCTCATGGCATGTTCCCTCCTGCGGTTAGATTGAAAATTGTGTGTACCGGAGCGCAGAGTATGGGCACGTGGAAGTAGTTTTGCGGAGACCGTTGTCCGCGGATGAACAGCAGCCGCCGGTCAATAGCAAGGGGCAGTGCCACCCCGCATCCCATAGGCGGTACATCGCCACCCCCGTTCTTCGCGGGCAACCACCTCTCCTATCCTCACCACGCCTCGGTTTCCTTGCAGATCTTTCCGGCCATTTGAAATATAGCCTGTCTCTCGCAAATTGTCAACCCTTATTTGCCCTTTTTGGGCACTGGTGGGTGGCCATTATGTTCGAAAAAGCGACAGAAATGGTCCTGAAAGGCCTCTGGGCCTCCTGCCGAGGTGCATCCGGAACTCAAGCCCATGAATGGCGCCTACGCGGACATTGTGCCTTGACTAGTTCCCTTGGTCGGCGGTTGCTGGATTGTTTTCTCCCCTTTGAGCCAGGTCAAAAGTTTCCCTAGGGCCAGTGTGGTCAGCACGCCTATCATCGTGTACCAGGTCCAGGCAACCAGCTTCAGCGAGATCACCGTGACCATGACCAGAATCCCGGCGACAAAACCCGCAAGGGCGTCCTCCTGGGTCGCGTCGCGCACTAGTAGGCCCAAAAGGAAGGTGCCGAGCAGGCCCCCATAGGTGAAGGAGGCGATGCTCAAGGCAGTTTCGACCACTGCGCGTGTGGAGCTCATGAAGAGGAGCGCCGAGAGCACCAGCATGAGAGCCGCCCCTGCGGTAGCCACGCGCCCAGCGCGGACCCCGCCTCTGGTGCGGGCGCTGACTTCTGCTGGCCGCCATAGGTCAAAGACGACCGAGGAGGCCATGGAGCTCATAGAACCGGCGAGTGTGGACAGGGCCGCTGCGAGCAGCCCAGCGATCACGAGTCCAGCAACCCCGCTGGGTAAGCCTTGCACGATGAAGTATGGGAATACCTCGTCCGAGCGCGTGAGGCCCAATGTCGCCAGACTTGCCCCTGCATAGTGCGCGTAAAGCAGGGCGCCCACGAGGAGGAAGAGCGCAAACTGCGCAATGACCAGCACGCCTGTGCCCACCAAAGCCTTCCGCCCATCAGCAAGGGACTTGGTGGTGAGGATGCGTTGCACGATCAGCTGGTCGGTGCCGTGCGAGGCCATCGAGAGGAGTGCCCCGCCGATTAGACCGGCGGGCAGTGTATATGCCTTCTGGAGGAACCCCTTGCCGAATCCAAGGTCGAAGATGTGGAGCTTACCCTGGGACAGAAGCGCATAGAACAGTTCGCCCAAGGTTCCCTTGCTGTGGCCCACGATGATAGCGGCGGTAGCTAGCGCTCCACCTATGTAGATGAACATCTGCACGGTGTCGATCCAGATCACGCTGCGCACGCCGCCCGCGAATGTGTAGGCGAAGGCCACTGCCGCAAGAATTGCAATGGCCACCGGATAGTCCACCTTCAAAATAAACTTGAGAGGGATGGCTGTGGCGAAAAGCCGTACCCCATCGGCGGCCAACCTGGTGAAGAGAAAGACCAGCGAGGCAAAGCGGCGCGTCTTGGCCCCGAATCGTGCCTCCAGAAAGGCGTACGCCGTGCTCACTTCGCCGCGGGCATAGGCGGGAAGAAGCACGAGGCTCACCACGACCCGCCCAATCAGGTACCCGAAGGTGACCTGGAGGAAAGAGAGGTTGGTCATATAGGCCAGGCCCGGTATGCTGATGAAGGTGAGGGTGCTGGTCTCCGCGGCCACAACCGAAAAACAGACCGCCGGCCAGGGGATGCTGCGGCCGCCGAGAAAGTAGTCGCGTACATCCCGTTGTCTGCGCCCCGCCCAGATCCCGAAGCAGGCGACGGCGGCGAGGTACACAAGAAGCAGCGCGTAATCGATGGTGGAAAAGCCCATGCACTGTCCCTTTCCGTTGCTCAGAGCTTTCGCTTCATCGGGCTGGTCCAAAGATAGCAAATTGGAGCTCAATTGCAAGGGGAAAAGGAGTGAGGATGGGTTCGGAGCAAGGGGAGTCGTTGCACAAAGAGTTGGCACAGGCCATATGACCTGGGACGTAAAAAGGGAGGTACCTAGTGGCACCTCCCCTGACATGGGTTAATCCATCCCTAGGGTAAGAACGAGCGGCACGCTGGGTGTAGCCTGAACGGTCTCCCCATGCTTGAGTGCCCGCGGCGAAGAGATGCCGGATGCCGTCGCCAGTCCCTCCTCGCCGCATCCACTCCCCAGGGAGGCGATCACTTCCACGGATAGGAGGGGCGCACCTGTCCTGGGTCACCCCTACGAGCAGCTTCCGTCTTGCTTCTGCCAGCCAGCTTGCTCAGGGTAAGGCAGGCGGCGCTCCGACTGTCCCCTCACATGCGCAATCGCGGTTTCCCTGGGTGTTCTACCCTTGGAGCTTGAAAAGAACCGAAATGCCAATCTGCGCGGAGACCGGCTTTCCCTGGTATTGTGCCGGTTTGAAGCGCGTGGCCCGCACGGCTTCCACCGCTGCATCCTCGATTCCCAACTCGGGGGCAAAGATACCCTGCTCAACCCATGCCTTGCGCACAACCCCGCTGGTGTCGATAACCGCAATCACAAATACCCTCCCCTCGACACCTGCCTTCCTCGCAGCTTCTGGATAGCGGAGGTTTTGCTGGATTGCCGCAAACCCGCCGATGGGTTCTGGGGGTTCGTCGAACGGAGAGAAGGGGAGATCCTCACGTCGCCCAGCAGAGGGGGCCTCTTCCCCTTTGAGCTTGAATATCACCGGCACGCCGATCTGGACGGCCACGGGCTTGCCTTGCTTTCTGGCCGGCCTCCATTGCACGCCGGAGACGGCTTCTATGGCAGCCTGGTGTAGTTGGACCGCACCTGGGGCGCTGTCTGGCTTGGTGTACGCGTGCCGCACCGTGCCGGTGGTGTCGATGACCGCGACCACGTACACTCTCCCCTCGAGGCCCGCCTTCCTGGCTTCCTCGGGATACCGCACTTTGTTCTGGATCGCCTGGAACCCGCCGATTGGCTCGGGCGGCACATCCCACGTGGGGGATACCACTAGCGGCTGGCTTGGCGCTCCCTTCAAAGGTTCTCCCGCTTTGCTCAAGTTGAGCACGAGCACATTCAGTTTGCTGCTTTCCACCGTCACCCCTTCCATCCGCGCCTTCACATAGCCGGGAGCCTGCGCCTCGACGTCGTATGCCCCTTGGGGCAGGTTCGAAATGGCGAACTCACCGTTTTGATCTGTCCGTGCATGAAAGCGGGTCCCCACGACGGAAACACGAGCTCCTGCCAGCCGCACACCCGTTGCGTACTCCACCACAAACCCCTTGATGCTCCCCGTGTCGGGCTTGGCACGCTTAGCGCAGTTGAACGACAAGGGGATCGCCACCAGTGCCAGAGCCGCCACCACGGCCAGCACGCGCGTTTGAGAGAGGTCTCTCATGGCTTTGCCCTCCATTTGATATTTCACCCGCCGCAAGAGTTTATTCCTTTGCCTGATAAAGGCGGTGACCCCGGCTGTTCCGCGCTCCGGGTTCAGGGCCGCCTCGGCGAGCTTTTGCAGCTGCCTGGTGTATTCGAGTGACGAAACATGCGCTGCTTGCCGGGCTGCGTCGTCGCAAGCCATTTCGCGGTAGTCCTCGGCAAGACGCCAGAGCAACCAGACAAGAGGATGGAAAAAGTAGATGGCCCTGGCCACAAGCTGCACCACCTGCGCCCAGCCGTCTCCACGAGAAGCGTGGGCTAGCTCATGGTACATCGCCACCTGCCGCCCCCGCGCGGGCCATTGGTCCCAGTCCGGTGGCACGAATACGGTGCGGCAGCGGATGCCTATGCTCAGAGGCAGCGCTACCATGGGGTTGCGGTATACCCGCAGGGCGTGCCGCCCCTCGTGAGCTCCTGGGAGTGGAGCGCCGGTTGCGGAGCGGAGACGGTACATCAGCCACCCAGTCTGAAGTAGGGGCAACAGGAGGAAGGCGCTTGCCCCGAGTACCCAAAGGAGGAAGAGCACCCCGGCGACGCTCAGGCGAGCTGCATGAGCAGGAAGAGAGGACGACTCAAGAACAGGTTCAATGACGACTCTTCCCACGGTTGCCTGGCCCTCCGGTGCGCTCACCGAGAAGAGGTCCGGGCCTGGCACAAAAAGGGGCACCAGAAGCTTTGCAAAACCGGCCATAGCTACCACGAAGCGGACGCGTGCCTGCACCCGACGCAGCAGCCAGAGGGTCAGCAACACCAAGGCGAGAAAAAGCGTATTCTGCGCTACGGCCTGAGCGAAGTACCGCGCCCAAGCCTCTCCCCAGAAGTTGATCTGCTCAATCATAGCCGTCCTCGCATTGAGCGATAAAACAGACCATTCCCTCTGTCCGCGAGAGCAGGGAGGCACTGAAAGCCGCTGGCTCCTGGCCTCGACCGCTTGCTCGCATTATGTGGCGCCATGTGCTGCATGGGGCCTCTGACCCCGTCGCGCACGTCTCTGCCCTTCTTGTGCTCCTACTGTCGCTCAAGCTCTCGTTCCTTCTCGGCAATAAGCTGGCGGATCGTGGCGATCTCTTGGGCGTTCAAAGAGTCAGAGTTGATCAGAAAGTGGGCGAGAGCCCCAAAGGAGCCGCGAAAGACCTTTGTTACCAGATGCGAGGTCTCGCGCTCGATGGCTTTGTTCCTTGAAATAGTGGGCCGGTAGAAGTTGACGAGTCCCACCTTTTTCTGTCTAAGAAATCCTTTTGCTACCAGGTTGTTCATGATGGTTTGCACCGTCGTGTAGGCCTTTTCCCCGCCGGGGTAGGCGTACTCGAGCACGTCTCGTACGCTCGGCGCACCGCCCAAAGCCCAGATGGCTTCCATGACCTCCCATTCCGCTTCGGTAAGCCTGCGGACGTTGGTCTTGTTGTTCACTCGCTCTTCCTCCTGTTGCATGTTGCATCCTCGGACCGCCAAACCTCCATGGCCGCCACTTGGAAGAAACCCCCAGCCATGACGTCGCATTCCTGGCGGATTTCGCCTGTTTGATGCAGTAGATAGACATGTGCTGCGCACGACGCCGTAGTCTCATGGTCCACCCGAGATGGCAGGGCGATAGTCTCTTGCCCTATTCATTCTCCTAGGTACCTGCCCAGGGTTGCGCTCAACGCAGGCCCGCGGAGTTCGCCTTCGGTGGCCACTATGATGCCATCGGGCCCCACAAGGATTGCCTTGGGGACGCCGAGCACCTCAAACGCCTGGGCCACTTCGTTTTGAAAGCCGCCGGCAAGATAAGAGTGCAGCCAGGGCATGGTATAGCGTTTCTGGCGGAAGTTAGCCACATCCTCGGGCGCACGATCGAGCGAAAGGCTGAGGATCACAAAGCCCTTTTCCTTGAAGCGCTCGTATGCGTCGTGCAGGTGGGGCATCTCGCCTACGCATGGGCCGCACCAGGTGGCCCAGAAATCGAGCAAGTAGAACTTGCCGAGCAGGTCCCGGTTGGTCAGGGGCTGCCCGGTGTCCATGAGCTGAACTGAAAAGTCGGGTACCGGTTTTCCCTCGGCAATCCTGCGCCGAGGGTTCAGGCTTTTGAGATAGTATTGGACCTCCTGCACGTCGCCATAGTTTTTCTCGAGCATTGCGTAGTAGTTGGCAAGATTGGCGGAGTCCTTTTTGAACTGGGCCATACTTGCCAGCACGGCAACGGCAATGGCGCGTATTGTGCGATCTGGATTTCGCTCCATGAGGTCCCGAAGGAAAGCCTCCTGCTTTTCGGGGTCCCGGTGCAGCACCAGGGCAGCCTGCGGCTCCAGGCTCCATGTGGGGGAGTCGGGCGGGAGGAGGCGGAGAATGTCGCCCCGGACGGTGGAATCCAGGCGCGCACCAAAAGGGGCCAGCCAGGCAAGGCGCAGAGCCGCGAATCGTCGCACCAAAGGATCTTGGTCGGGAGTGAGATACTTTTTGAGTCGCGCCACCGTAGCGGACCAGTCGTAAGAAAAACCCGGCGTGTCCAGGTGTT
>JAPDPR010000083.1 GCA_034506335.1 candidate division KSB1 bacterium | reverse complement strand
TCCACCTTTTCCACCGCCGTGAGGGGAAGGAGGCTCAGGTCGTACCCCCCGGCCAGAGGCGAGTTCAGACGCGCCCCATCCCACAGGATGAGCACCTGTTCGGCGGAAGAGCCACGCACCGAGACCGTCTTCATGGCCGCCTCCGAGCCGTAGCTTTTGACAAAGGCACCTGCCACAGGTCGCAACGCATCAGCGACGGAGGCTGCGTTGGTCATGGCAATGTCGGCTGCCGATACCACCTCTGCCGACACGGGCAACTCCCATGTCAACGACCTGCCCCGCTTGCCTGTCACCATCACTTCTTCAAGCTCAATGACCACCGGCACCATCTCGATGCGCACCTGCAGGGTCCTGTTCGCCGGGATGCGCACCGGTATCACCTGCGCAGCGTAGCCGATGTGCGAGATCTTCAGCTGGTAAGAACCCGGTTCCAGCGATGGAACTGCAAAGCGGCCAGCCCCATCGGTGGCTACGCCCCTATCCCCCGGGAGGATCATCACGTTGGCACCTGGAAGGGGACTCCCCGTAGTCTTGTCCACCACCAGCCCCACAAGTTGCGCATCCGCACCGGCAGCAAATGCCGCCTCGATAAGCAAAACGACGAGGAGTAGCCTGTGGCTTTTCATCTTGACCTCCCGTAGCATTGGAGTGACCGTCACGTGCCTCCTACCCCAAACCCGGAACGTCGCCGGCACCACAATGGCAAAGATGACAGTGTTGACGGCGGCATGGGTCAGGTAGAAGGCTGCACCGTAGGCGTAGGCACCGATGAGCGCGGGGAGGGTGAGCCCGCTCATGATGAGGAAGCCCACCGTGGTGAGGAAGTCGAACGCCACCGTGACGACCAGACCACAGGCGGCCACCCCCAGCACCTGAAGCGAGGCGGATCTCGCGCGTAGCAAGCGCCTCCCCACGAGGCCGCCCGCAAGTCCTGCTAGGGCCATGCCAATGACCTGGCTTGCGAGTAAGGTGAAGGAAGAGATGCCATAGGGGTTGATGGCCGCGTAGAGCAGCTCACCCACGGCGGCAGTGAGGAGTCCGCGTCTGGCGCCCAGCACAACGCCGGCAACAAAAGCGGTCGCGGTCACCAATTCCACATTCGGCACGCTGCTCAGCAGATAGCCCAAGGCGACCATCAAACCAGCGAAGGTGGCCATAGTTGCCAGCGAAAGCGTTTCTCGTCGCACAGATCGGCTCCTCTTCTGCCTCCACAATGGGCGGCCCCATGCGCGGGAGGCGCAAACAAAAAACCCTGGCCTCCGAAAAGGACCAGGGTTCGCACGTCGCGCACACTCCGTTGCACCGACACCTCACCCGCGGAGGCTCACACGGTGACACCGACTCCGGCAGGTTTCCTGGCTTTCCCGACCCTGATCGCCTTCCCATCCAAGCTGCGGACAGTGGCATGCCTGACCAGGGCACAGGCACATCATCATGCACCCGGGATCACAGTAGCGGGGCTGCGACGGACTTGCACCGTCTTCCCTTTTCCTCCCCAAGGGGGAGCACCGGAATCTACGCCAAAACCATCAAAGAACGACGGCAAAAATATAACACAGGCATCTGGAAATTTCAAGGAAAAAGTGCAGGCGCCTTGCATTTTCTTGCGGCGCAAACCTGATTATGCACGCTATCGCCTCCAAGAATTGATGAGGGGGAGCTCTGCCTCAATGGAACTTTGCCCCCGATGGCGGCGTCTCATGAACGTCATCGCCAGGCCGGAAACAGGAGGACGAACGCGTGAAAAGAAGTTTCGGCGGTTGGATCGGGGGTGTGCTTGCGGGTTGTCTCTTCCTTTCTTGCCTCCATGGTCATCGTTGGTCTTTGCCAGAGCGAATTGACGAGTACATGCAACGCGTGGCGGCGCGAGGGTTCTCCGGCGCCCTGCTTGTGGCAAAAGGGCAACAGATTATCTTGGCCAAAGGGTACGGGTTCGCCGACCGCGAACGAAAGCTGCCGGTGACGCCGCGCACTGTCTTTACCGTGGGATCGATCACCAAGCAATTTACGGCTGCGGCCATCTTGAAACTCTATGAGCTCGGCAAGCTTGACCTCCGAGACCCCATCGATCGATATTTCCCCAATGTGCCGCCTGACAAGGCAGGCATCACACTCCACCACCTTTTGACTCATACCGCCGGCTTCCCCGACGCCATCGGCGACGACTTTGAGCCCATTAGCCGGGAGGAGTTCGTGGCCCTCGCACTGCGCACCCCACTGCTCTTTTTGCCTGGCGAACGGTACCATTACTCTAACGTCGGCTACAGCCTGCTCGGCGCCATCATCGAACAGCTCACTGACACCTCCTACGAGCGCTTTCTGCACGATGCCCTCTTCGTTCCCGCTGGAATGAAGGAGACGGGCTACGTACTTCCTGCCTGGAGAGAAAGTCAGCTTGCCCACGGCTACCGCGGAGCTCGCGACTGGGGAACCCTGCGTGACCACCGGTGGGCGAGCGACGGCCCCTATTGGCACCTGCGGGCCAATGGCGGCATCCTGTCCACCATTGGAGATTTGTACAAATGGCACGTGGCGCTTGAAAGTGGCAGGGTGTTGCCGGACACGCTGCACGACTTGCTGTATCGGCCTTACGTACGGGAAGGCCCGGAAGCCAACTCGTTCTACGGTTATGGCTGGGCACTTTTCACCACTTCGCGGGGAACGCGCCTTGTCGCTCACAACGGGGGCAACGGCATCTTTTCCGCCGACTTCCTGCGCTTTCTTGACGAGGACGTGGTAGTGATTTGCCTAGCCAACGTGGCAGGCAAACCAGCATGGCAGGCGAGCGAGACGGTGGCGCGTATCGTGTTCGGGGAGCCCTATGAGCTGCCTGCGGAAAAGGTCGAGGCGCTTCCGCTGCCACTTCGCGGAGCTTCTCCCATGGAGGGTCACGCCCTGGCTCTGCTCCGCCTGCTGAACCAGGGTGACACAACCGCAGTTGCCGAAGTGTTGGAGGCCCACTTTGCGCCCGCCTACCAACAGCCGGAAAGACTGGCGCGCCTGCGCTCCTTTGTCCAGCGTGTAGGGTCTCGCCAGGCACCGCTCACAGTGGTACAAGCGGAAAAGGTCGGAGACACCTCCTTGGAGCTCACGCTCCGCTCTGAAAAGACCGGCAACTGGTGGTTGCTAACGGTCGACTTTGCGGAGGACTCGCTCCACCGCATCACAGGCATGCGCATGGTGGACACGGCGCCGCTTGAAGGTCCATGAATCCCTTTGTGTGCGGGTTCGCCCAGGGCAGAGGACCTTCTCGCGGTCGCTGCGGCTTCATCTGGAGCCCCTTCAGCGCAGCCCCCTCCGCAAGACCGCCCGCCACTAAGGCCGGCGCCTCATGGATGCTGGTCCAGAAAATCCTTGACCATGGCGGCGAACTGGTCTGGAGCATCGGCAAAAAGGAAGTGTCCAGCCTCTGGCAGCGTGCGAAGCTCGGCGTTCGGCAATGCCTGCGCATACACGGCGCTGGCCTCCACAGGTTGGATGTCCCGCCCCCCGTGCAGAATCAACACCGGGGCCGTCACCCGTTTGAGTGCAGCGCGATAGTCATGCTTTTTGCCCATGCTCAAGTACAGCGCCTGCACCATCCACCCCCCATTCCCATGGAAGCGCAGCGTGGTAGGTACGGGCATCCCCTTTGCCTTGGCGGCCGCCAGGTAAAAGCGAGTAAAGCGCGCGTTCAACCCGATGAGTTCCCCCTCACTGCGCGCAAAGAGCTCCTTGAAATCCAGGTATTGCCGCAGGTAGGAGTCATACTCGCCCTTCAGCTCTTCCGGAAGGAGCGTTCTTACTTCGTCGAGCAAGTTTCCGGGACCAGGAAACTGGAGAAGTTGCGCCGGCGAAATCAGGACCAGAGCGCGCACGTGCTCAGGGAACTCGGCTGCATAGAGCGCGGCCAGGAACGCTCCGAAGGAGTGCCCCACCAGGGTCAACTTCTCCTCGCCAAGGATGCGGCGGATCCTTTCGATATCGGCGATCTGTGCACCCAGGCCGAGCGCCTTGTCCAGACTCAGCATGTTCCGATAGAAGCTTTTGGGTGTAAACTTGTCCACCGGACGCGTGGAGTTGCCGCAGCCCCGCTGGTGGTAGTAGATCATGCGGTGGTGGTCAGCAAGCTGATGGAACCCAGGGGGAGGCCCCACGTAGGGATAGCCCGGCCCACCGTGGAGAACGAGGATAACTGGCCCGCTTCCTTCCTCGAAATGGAAGAGCTTTACCTCGGGCTCCACCAACCAAAGCTGGTCACCGGCCGTCTGCGCCTGAGGCTGAAGCGGAGCGCGCAACCCCTTTTCCGCGCGAACCATCCCGGGCTGGTACAGAGGCCGCCCTGCGCTGAGCAGGAAAAAGATCACGCCCAGAACCACAAGAACGAGGACGGCGGCTAGTACGGCTAGCATGATCCTTTTCGCCACGGCTTGTTCCTCCTCAGTCGACAAAGGTCCAGTTGACCCCCCAAGTGAAGAACTGTTTGGGCATCGGATAACCCCACACGACCTGATAGTCGAAGCTCAAGAGATTATCGATGCGCACCCAGACGCTGGCGTTGTGCATGATGCGCGCCTCAAACTCGGCTCCTGGCACCGCAACCGCCCCCAGCCGGTGAAGGAGGGTGACATCACAACGAGGGCCGAGCAACGTGCAGGAGAGTCTCCCGGTCAAGTCAAGGTCCGAGCCAAACAGGGCCACCCCGTAGCCGACGGACAAGGAGGCAAACCACTCGGGCAACTCTGGGGGCCGTTCATCGCCGAACAGCGCACGTTGCACAGTGAGCGCTCCGCGCAGCTGGAGCCTGGAGAAAGGCTGCGCTTTGGCTGCTCCAACCAGACCCGCAAGCCTGTGTTTCGCATTTGACTGTCGAAAAACGAGTCCATCCTTCGCCTCCGTCAAGGAACCCATCACCTCATGAGCCGACTGACGCAGAAAGAGGCCCGCATACCACGCGCACCACTCGTGCTGGGTTGCGAGTGCGGCCACGAGTCTATGGACTGCCCACGGCTGCAGATGCTGGTCGCCGCGCACCGGGGCCACGGCGTATCGTTCTTGAAAGCTGGGGAAAAAGACCTCGCGGCTGGCATCCAGGGTAAAACGATGCTCTGGGCTCAAGTCAGCTTTCGCCTGGAGCGCCGGGGCAACATAAAGCGTGCCTGGGAGCTGCCCAAGGCCGTCCAGGAGGAGCGCAACTTGCAAGCCATGGTGTGGTTGCACGCGTAGGCCGAGGCGCATCCGCCCCTCGAGGTCCGCGTGCTTGCCCATGCGTTCGCTGCAGAGACTGGCCCCTTGCAAAGAAGCCCCCACCATTCCTGCGAGCGGTCCGCGCGTGCGGCTCGCCGAGACAGCAAGGGCCAGCACCCGAGCGTCGTCCAACCAGCGCAGCCTGAGGGGGTAGTCATGGAATTCCCTGGAGAGTTCGGTGTGCGCGAAGGTCGCTTCGACGGCCAAGGCAGACCTCCACCTGCCCGTCACCACCAGGGCGTGATCGAGGCGTCGATCCTTTGTTACCGGGTATATTGCACTGCGCAAGGCAATTTCTGTGGGACTCGGCGTGACCTCCGCTTCCGCTTTGGTTAGTAGCGCGGTGTATTTGGCCTGCCAATTCTGGTCCAGCTGTGCGCCAACCGTAGCTCTGATGCGCTGCGCATCGTACTGCTGCCGGGGGCCAAAGCCGTCAAAGCCCGCCAGCAGGACTCCGGCAAGCACGTCCGTCTTCGGGCTGAGCTTCATACCCAGCCCTACATCCACCGCACGGACGCCCCAATCGCCGTTTTCATAACCCACGTGGGAAAGAGGTCTGGGCCCATCGTGCCGGCACGACACAGCCCTTAAGGTGGCGCCCGCAGCAGCGCGCGGTGCCTCCCACCGCTGCCATATGGGCTCAAGCTGCACGCTCGCCACCCAGAAGGTGGGTAGGGTCGTCAGGTCAACCGTGCCGCGAATGGGGTCCCTTAAGTCGATGCCGTCCACGGTGAGCCCCACTTCGCGGGCGCTACTTCCGAAGCCTGAAAAGGACAGCCACTGTCCTGGAGCACCACGGTCATGGAAGAAGAGGGCCGGCATGTTGGCCAACGCGTGCCCGGGACGCGGCCGAAGCAGCTCCTCGGCCGTCATGACGAGGACATTGTTCCGGACGCCTGTGCTGCGCCCACTGTCCGGATGAGCGGACGCAGGTTCATGGAAAAGCTCTTGCGCCCGCATGCTGCACGGGAGGATCAGGCTCAGCACAAGCAAAAGCGACGCATGGACGGCTCGCTTCACGTTTCCTCCTGGTGTGCGCGTGCCGCCAGCTGCCCACACGCCGCCTGAATGTCATCCCCTTTGCTCCAGCGGACAATCACCGGGGCCTTTAGCGGGGCCAGCCCATTGCGGAAGGCCTCGATCTCCCCGGGGGAGGGGCGTCGATATGGCCCATCCGTGGCGTTGTAAGGGATGAGATTGATCTTGCAGGGCACCTGCTTAACCAGTTCTCGCAGACGTCGGGCGTCATCGACCGAGTCGTTCACCCCGGCCAATAGCACGTACTCGAACGTCGGCCTCCGTCCCGAGCGGCGATAGTAGTAGGTGACCGCGTTGAGCAGCTCCTGCAGCGGATAGCGCTCCGCCACCGGCATTAGGGCGCGGCGCTGCTCATCGGTGGTGGCATTCAGGGAGATGGCCAACTTGAAGCGGTGGCCCTCATCGGCAAGGCGCATGATGCCAGGCACCCAACCGGCCGTGGAGATGACAATCCGCCGGTGGCCGATGGCCAGACCGCGCTCGTGACGCATGAGCTCGCACGCAGCAATCACGTGCTCGTAGTTAAGAAGAGGCTCTCCCATTCCCATGAGTACAATGTTGCTCACCTCCTGGCCGACTCGCCGTTCTGCCACCAGCACCTGGTCGATGATCTCGCCTGGCAAAAGGTTTCGCCTGAAACCCATCTGCCCCGTAGCGCAAAAACGGCAACCGAGCGCGCACCCCACTTGCGTCGACAGGCACAGCGTGTGTCGCTTCCCCTCCCGAATCGAGACGCTCTCGATGCGCTCACCATCGCCCAGCTGAAACAAAAACTTGCGGGTACTGCCGTCGCCCGAGGTAACCTCAGACACGAGCCGCAGCAGTCCAATGCTGGCCACCTCTGTGAGGCGCTGGCGCAGCGGCTTGGCAATGTCCGTCATCTCGGCGAAATCACGCGCCTTTTTGTTGTAGATCCAGGCAAAGAGCTGCCGGCCGCGGAAGGGCTTCTCCCCGAGTGCTGTGGCAAACTGCTCCAACTCCTGCATGCCCATCCCCACCAACTGGGTCTTGGTCAGCTCCGAAGGCATCACGCTCACCTCACCGTTTGTCACCGTCGCAGAAGAAATTTACGCAAATGCCTTTCATTGAGCAAGGAAAAACATTGATAATTCAGGCAAAAAATGATAACTTAATTGCAAGGCTATAGGAACATCTCAAGGAGAAAACATGGCTCTTGCTCAGCCTCGAAGGAGCGATCTGGAAATCGTCGAACAGCTCAAGGAAGCGCACGACCGCATCACCGGGGAAATCGGTAAGGTGATCGTGGGCCAGCGGCAGGTGATCGATGAACTCCTGATTTCCCTCCTGTCGCGCGGGCACTGTCTGCTCATCGGCGTCCCTGGCTTGGCGAAGACACTCCTCATCAGCACGTTGGCGAGGGTGCTCAATCTCTCTTTTTCACGCATTCAGTTCACCCCTGACCTCATGCCCTCCGACATCACGGGCACCGAGGTGCTTGAGGAAGATGTGAGTACCGGCAAGAGGACCTTCAGGTTCGTCCGGGGCCCTGTGTTCGCCAACATCGTGCTGGCCGACGAGGTAAACCGCACCCCCCCGAAGACGCAGGCCGCCCTGCTGCAGGCCATGCAGGAGCACGAAGTATCGGTGGCCGGGCAGACTTACAAGCTCGACGAGCCCTTCTTCGTGCTGGCCACCCAGAATCCCATCGAGCAGGAAGGGACCTATCCCTTGCCAGAAGCGCAGCTAGATCGTTTCATGTTCAGTCTTTGGGTGGATTATCCCGCTGCAGACGAGGAAGTACAAATCGTCCGGTCAACGACCAGCGCCTACAGTGCTGACCTAAGCAAGGTATTGAACGCGGCGGAGATTGTGGCCCTCCAGGACCTGGTGCGGCGCGTGCCAGTGGCCGATGCGGTGATTCGCTACGCCGTGGAGCTGGTGCGGAAAACGCGCCCAAACCATGACGGGGCACCGAAGTTTATTCGGGACTGGATAAGTTGGGGTGCCGGCCCCCGGGCCTCGCAGTACCTCATTCTCGGCGCCAAGACGCGAGCCATTTTGGACGGCCGCCCCACGCCCGACATCGCCGACGTGCGCGCAGTGACCCTGCCAGTCCTCAGGCATCGGCTGGTCACCAACTTCAATGCAGAAGCAGACGGCGTGGGCACCGAGGAGATCGTGCGCCGACTCCTAGACAGCACTGAAGCATGACCCGCCATGCCCAAGGCATCCCAAGACTAT
>JAPDPR010000082.1 GCA_034506335.1 candidate division KSB1 bacterium | reverse complement strand
GCGGACGCTTTTTGCCGCAGTTTATTATGACTGGGGTGTGCACAAGTCTTTGGACGGGGGACGCTCGTGGGTGCCTGCAAACACTGGCATTGCCCTGGGCCAGGCACATTGTGTGGTCTCCGTGGCCATCGACCCGGTGGACACCAACATCGTCTACGCGGCGGGGACGGAGATTTACGTGAGTTACGACGCCGGCGCAACATGGCAGCAGTTCCAAGAGGGCGTTCCTTCTCACTTTGTCGCTGTTAGGAAGATCCGTGTCGACCCGAAAGACCCAAGCTACATCTACGCCGCCACCGAGGGGAGTGGGGTGCTGGTGTACCACCGCACGCAGTCCAGGGTGCACCGGGACCGGCCAGGAACACCCGAAAGCTTCTACCTGGCGCAGAACTTTCCCAATCCGTTCCACAGCTCCACGCTGCTGCGCTTTGGCGTGCCCAGTCAGGCGGATGTGCAGCTGGAGGTGTTTGACGTGAGCGGGCGCAGAGTGCGGCTGCTGGCCGATGAGCACCGGGCGCCCGGCCATTACTCGGTGGTGTGGGACGGCCGCGGCGATGATGGCGTGCGAGTTCCTGCAGGGGTCTACTTCTGTCGCCTGCGTGCCGGGCAGGTGGTGCAGGTGCGCAAGATGACGCTGGTGTACTGAGCCCTCCTGATGGCCGGTCGGTGACTGCAGCCGACCCGCCTCTGTCACCTCTGAATTTCCCAATCTTTCCCCTTGATTTTCTCCCCCAATTTGCGTATAGTGCACCGGATTGCGAGGCAAGGAGTGACACTTGGACCTTGTTCTTGTGTTGACTGCGGTACTCGTTGCCGCAGGCACTGCGGAGCGCTGGGCGCACGGTCGTGCGCTGCGGGCGATTCACGGCCGGGAGCACGTCAACGGCACGCGGGGCAAGTCCTGGGTGACCCGCCTCATTGCCGCCGGGCTCAATGGGGCGGGCATGCGCGCAGTGGCGAAGACCACCGGCAGCGCCCGGCGGCTGATCCTGCCCGATGGCCATGAGCAGGAAGTCCATCGGCGCGGGCCGGCCAATGTGCGCGAGCAGCTCCACGTAACGCGCCGCGCAGCGCAGCTTAAGGCCCATGCCCTGGTGGCGGAGTGCATGGCTACTGCACCGGAGCTCCAGCGATTCCTCGAGTCCCACCTGATGCAGTCCCACGTCACGGTGATCACCAATGTGCGGCCGGACCACCAGGAGGCGTTGGGGCCCTCCCTCGCCGGGGCGGCGCGTCGCAAAGGGGCCCGGGTGGAGGTGGTGCGCGCTGTCGACCATCCCTCACCCCAGGAGATGGCCCGCTTCGACTATTACGAACATCCAGCCAACGTGGCCTGCGCACTGTCTGTGTGCCGCCAGCTCGGGGTGGAACGCGAGGTTGCGCTCCAGGGGATGGGGCGCGTGCGCCCAGACCCCGGGGCCCTCACCTGGATGGGCCTTTCTCTGGCGGGCCGCACCGTGCGCTTTGTCAACGCCTCCGCCGCCAACGACGCCGAGTCGACCGCAGCCATATTTGAACACCTCCACTTGCGGCCTGACTCTGAGCGCCCGCTAATCGTAGTGCTGAACGCGCGACGCGACAGACCCCTGCGCACCGTACAGCTCGTCGGCCACCTTGGCTCGTTGCTGCGGGCGGATCACTACCTGGTCGTGGGCGAGCTTTCCTGGGCGATGAAGAAACGCCTGGCGAAATTGGCAAGAGCCGGTCTGCCGCTGGAGATTCTCGGCCAGGTGCCGCCGCAAAAGGTGCAGGAAAGGATAGCCGCCCTAGCCCGTGCCGGCTCAACAGTCGTGGGGATAGGCAACATCGGAGGCATGGGACGCGCTTTGATCGAACTCTGTGCCGGGATGAAGAAGTCATGACGCTTTTTCGAATGAAACTTGTGCACAGCAGGGCCGTATTGGGAAGCGCAAGCAGGTCTCGATAAGCGTCAATCATTCGTGCAGTGGAACCATCACGGAGGTGCACAATGCGATTGCACTGTAAGATGTGGCGACGGTTTCTGGGGGTGCTAGCTGTGGCCTGTATGGCGGGCGCAGGGCTCGCCGACGAGGGGATGTGGACGCTCGATAATCCCCCCACCAAACTCCTCCAGGAGCGCTATGGCTTTACCCCGACGCAGGAGTGGCTGGACCACGTGCGCCTGGCAAGCGTGCGCTTCATGGACGGCGGATCGGGGTCCTTTGTCAGCCCACACGGACTGGTGATGACGAACCATCACGTCGCGGTGGGCCAGCTGCAGAAGGTGTCCACTCCCGAGCATGACTTTGTAGCCACCGGCTTCTATGCCGCTACGCCTGAAGAAGAGCTCAAGTGCCCAGACCTGGAAGTAAACGTCCTGGTGTCCATGGAAGATGTCACCTCGCGGGTACGGGCGGCGGTCACGAAAGGGATGACTCAAGAGCAGGCCTTGGAGGCCCGGCGTGCGGCCATCGCTGCCATCGAGAAGGAGAGTCTGGAGAAGACCGGGCTGCGCTCAAACGTCATCAGCCTCTACCATGGCGGCGAGTACTGGCTCTATCGCTACAAGAAGTACACCGACGTGCGCCTGGTCTTTGCCCCGGAGCGGCAGGTGGCCTACTTCGGCGGTGACTTTGACAACTTCACCTACCCGCGCTACGACCTGGACGTGGCCTTCTTCCGCGTCTACGAGAACGACAGGCCGGTCAACTCAGAGCACTACTTCAAGTGGAACGCCAAAGGGGCTTCCGACGGGGAATTGGTTTTTGTCTCCGGCAACCCTGGCTCCACGGACCGGCTCTACACCTACGACCAGCTCCTGTTCCAGCGCGATTATCAGTACCCGATGGTGCTCGACTATATCAACAAGCGCATTGCCATTCTGCGCGAGTATGCCAAGCGTGGGCCGGAGCAGGAACGGAGGGCGCTGGTGCAGATTTTTGGCCTGGAGAACAGCAAAAAGGCCATGACCGGCGAGTACCAGGGCCTTCTGGATGCCAAGCTGATGGCCAGACGCAAGAAAGCGGAGGATGAATTTCGCGCCCTGGTTGCCTCCAAGCCAGAGTGGAAAAAAGCCTATGGCGACGCGTGGGACACGGTGGCGCGGGTCATCAGGAAGCAGGCGCCCAGGGCCAAGGAGCGCTTTTACGGGCGCGTCATGGGCTCGCGCCTGGCTGGCTTCGCCTCCACGCTGGTCTTCTACAGCATCGAAGTCAAGAAGCCGGACGGTCAGCGTCTTCCCGGATACCACGATTCCGAGCTTGAGGAGCTCAAGTTCCGCCTCCTCTCCCCGGCGCCCATCTACCACGACCTGGAGGAGGCCAACCTCGGGGGGGCATTGGCTCTTTCCCTGGAGCAATTGGGCGCTGACCACCCCTTCATCAAGACCGTGCTGAACGGGCGTCCGCCGCAGGAGGTTGCCGCAGAGCTCATCCAAGGGACCAAACTTGCCGACGTGGCATTCCGCAGGTCCCTCCTTGAGGGCGGGGAAAGCGCCGTACAGGCATGCACCGACCCGCTCATCGTGCTCATGCGCAAACTCGAGCCGATGATGCGCGCGGATATCGAATGGAACAAGAAGCACGTGGAAAGCGTGCTGACGCCCGCTACCGAGAAGATTGCCCAGGCCCGTTTTGCGGTCTACGGCAAGTCCGCCTATCCTGATGCGACGTTCACCTTGCGACTTTCCTATGGCGCTGTTAAGGGCTATCCCATGAATGGCACCAAGGCGCCGTACAAAACCACGCTCTATGGCCTGTACGACCGCGCCCTGAGCTTCGAGCGCGAAAAGGACTTTGACCTGCCGCAGCGGTTCTGGGAGCGCAAGGATCGGCTGGACCTGTCAACACCGGTGAACTTTGTCAGCACCTGCGACATCATCGGCGGCAACTCGGGCTCGCCGGTCATCAACGCCAAGGCGGAAGTGGTGGGTCTGATCTTTGACGGCAATATTGAGAGTCTGGTAGGACGCTTTGTCTATGACGAGGAGGCCAACCGGGCCGTGGCCGTGCACACAGGCTACATCAGCGAGGCCCTCCGCAAGCTGTACGACGCCGGGCCCCTGGCGGATGAGATCGAAGGCGTGAAGTAAGGGACAAGGGGTGAGCTTCGAGCTCACCCCTGTCGTTTTCTGGGAGGAATAGCCATGCGCAGGTGGGTTGTACGCATCCTGGTTGCCCCTTTGCTCGTGGTGGGCGTGGCAATGGTGGGCGCCATCGACCCGGTGGACACAAGGATGGTGACTCAGCCGGCCATCAGTGCCGAGCACATCGCTTTTGCCTACGCAGGCGACCTGTATCTTGCAGAGCAGGACGGCAGCAATGCGCGCCGGCTCACCTCAGGCGAAGGGAGGGAATTCAACCCCGTCTTTTCGCCGGATGGGAAGTGGATTGCCTTCAGTGGCGAGTACGATGGGAACACTGACGTCTTCGTGGTGCCGGTCACTGGCGGGGTCCCCACGCGCCTCACCTATCATCCGGCACCCGATGTGGTGTGCGGTTTCACCCCAGACGGCAAGTCGGTGTTGTTCTATTCGCCCCGCTTTTCTTTCACCAGCCGCTACGCTCAGCTGTTCACCGTCCCTGTGCAGGGTGGATGGCCGCAAAAGCTAGAACTGCCGGTGGGCTTCAAGGCTTGCTATTCGCCGGACGGGAGGCGGCTGGCGTATTTGCCGGTGCGAGAGGTGTTCCACCAATGGAAACATTACCGCGGCGGCACCGTCGCCACCATCTGGCTCTACACCTTCGCCGACCACAGCGTGGAGAAGATACCGCAGCCGCCTGGACGGTGCAACGACACCGACCCGATGTGGGTGGGCGACAAGGTCTATTTTCGCTCCGATCGCAACGGTGAATTCAACCTGTTCTGCTATGATACCATCAGCAAAGAGGTTAAGCAGCTGACGTTTTTCACTGACTTTCCGGTACTGGGGGCTTCGGCAGGAGCGGGCAGAATCATTTTCGAGCAGGCAGGGTATCTGCACATTTACGACCTGGAGAGCGGGCAGGTGAGCCGGCTGCGGGTGGGGGTCACCGCCGACCTGTTAGAACTACGCCCCCGCTATGTGAAAGGAGCCGAGTGGATCCGCAGCAGGGACATCTCGCCCTCCGGGGCGCGGGCAGTGTTTGAATTCCGCGGCGAGATCATCACCGTGCCGGCGGAAAAGGGTGACCCCCGCAACCTCACCAACACCCCAGGCGCGCACGAGCGCTTCCCGGCCTGGAGCCCAGACGGCAGGTACATTGCCTACTTTTCGGATGCCTCAGGGGAGTACGCCCTAGTCATCGCCCCGCAGGATGGCAAAGGACCCTCCCGGACTTTCAAGCCAGGAGGTGCAGGCTTCTACAACGCCATCTCCTGGGCGCCGGACAGCAAGAAGCTCTGTTTCGCAGACAATGCCCGGACGCTCTTCTGGGTGGATATCGAAAGCGGCCGCATTGCCAGGATCGCCCAGGAGGCGCTGTACATGCCTGGCGCGTTTGGCTCCATCCGCGGCGCCTGGTCGCAGGACTCGCGCTGGATCGCGTACACGCTGACCAATACCGCCTACTTTCAGCAGATCTTTGTCTACAGCATCGAGCAAGACAAGTCGTGGCCGCTCACCGATGGCATGGCAGAAGCCAGCGATCCGGTTTTCGACCCTGACGGCAAGTTCCTCTACTTCTTTGCTTCCACCGACGCCGGGCCGGTGAAGCACTGGTTCGCCATGTCCAACGCAGACGTACGCATGAAGAACGCCATCTATCTGGCCTCGCTGCAGAAGGAAACCCCTTCCCCATTGGCCAAGCAGAGCGATGAAGAGAAGGGCAAGGTCGAGGAGGACAAGGGGGAGAAAGGCAAGGAAAAGGTCCGCGAACAAAAGCCCACGAGCAGAGTGGTCATTGACTTTGCCGGGATCAACGAGCGAATTGTCGCACTGCCCCTCCCGGAAGGGGACTACCGGGACCTCCAGGTGGGCAAGGAACGTCAGGTCTATTTCCTGGAAAACGTCCCTGGAGGCAGCGCGAAGCTCCATCGCTACGAGCTGGACAAGAAGGAGGACAAGGTCATACTGGAGAAGGTGGATGACTACCAGCTGACCGCGGATGGTAAGAAGCTCCTGTATCGGGCCGGCGAGTCCTGGGCGATTGCGGAGGTGGCTGACAAGATAGACCCCGGCAAGGGACGGCTGAACATAGACGCCATCGAGGTGCGCATTGAGCCGCAGGCGGAGTGGCGGCAGATCTTTGACGAGGCATGGCGGATCAATCGCGACTACTTCTACGACCCCAATTTCCACGGAGCCGATTGGCGGGCGATGAAGAGGAAGTATGAGGTGTTCCTGCCTCATCTGGCGTGCCGCGACGACCTCAACCGTCTCATCCAGTGGATGTGCAGCGAGCTAGCTGTGGGGCACCATCGGGTGAGCGGAGGCGACCAACCGGCCAAGCCAAAGCGCATACCAGGGGGCCTTCTCGGGGCCGACTATGTGGTCGAAAACGGTCGCTATCGCTTTGCTAAGGTCTACGGCGGATTGAACTGGAACCCGGACTTGGAGTCACCCCTCAAACAGCCGGGCATCGACGTGCAGGCCGGCGAGTACCTGCTTGCGGTGAACGGCAAGGAGCTGCGGCCGCCGGAAAACCTCTTTAGCCGTTTCGAGAATACCGCCGGCAAGATAGTGGAAATCACCGTGGGGCCCAATCCGGACGGCACCGGAGCGCGCACCTTGCAGGTGGTGCCCATCAAAGACGAAAGTGACCTGCGCAACCGCGACTGGGTGGAGGGCAACATTCGCAAGGTAGATGCCGCAACCGGCGGGCGGGTGGCGTACGTGTATGTGCCTAACACCGCCAGGTTGGGCCACACCTACTTCAAGCGCTACTTTTTCCCGCAGACCAACAAGGAGGCCATCATCATTGATGAGCGCTTTAACGGCGGCGGACAGGTTGCCGACTACTACATCGACCACCTGCGGCGGCCGTACATTTGCCACTGGGCGTTACGCTATGGGCAGGACCTTGTGACCCCCAGCGGGGCGATCTTTGGGCCCAAGGTGATGGTGATCGACGAGAACGCCGGCTCTGGCGGCGACCTGCTCCCATGGATGTTCCGCAAGTTGGGCCTTGGTCCGCTGGTGGGCAAGCGCACCTGGGGCGGCCTGGTAGGCATCCTCGGCTTCCCGGTGCTGATGGATGGCGGCTATGTGACCGCACCCAATCTGGCCATCTGGACTGAGGAGGGGTTCGTAGTGGAAAACGAAGGCGTACCGCCCGACTACGAGGTTGAGCAGGAACCGGCTAAGGTGATCGCCGGGCACGACCCCCAGCTGGAAAAGGCCATCGAGGTTGTCATGGCTGAGCTGGAGAAGAATCCCCCCCGTAGGCCTCAGCGGCCGCCGTATCCGGTGAGGGTGAAGAAGTAAGGGGGGCGGCCGGCGTTCTCTAAATAGGGACTTGCTGCAGGTGGAAGCACGCTCGTGTGCCTTCCACCTGCAGCCAATACAGGCAGATAATCGACCTGAGGCCTACCAAGCTACTGCCGCGGCATACCCCACGTTGCTTATGCCGTACTTGATCCACATGTAGCCACCTTCCGAGCCGTAGCCACATGTCTCTCCCCAGCCCGGACCCCAGGAGTTCTTGAGAAGCCAGGCCCCCTTACTGTCATCCCAGCCGATGATAAAGATGGCATGATTGACCTTGGCCGGGGCAGGGCAACAGCTGAGCAGTCCCCCTTTTGGCGCCTCATCCTTATCGAACACGCCCCCTGTGTAGGCTTGGAAGAATGGCCCCACGTAGACTGCGGCGCAGGCCGGGCCGTAGTCATAGATTGCCTTTTTGAGGGCTTCCACCGCAGGAATGGCATCTTCGCCTGTCACGTACGCCCAGCCGGTGAGCTTGTACGGGTAATTGTAGGGTCCACCGCAGGGCACGTCGCTGGCCACGTAGGGAAAGTCTTGTTCGAGCACCGCCCCAGGATTGACCAGCATGTCATGCGCCCACCAGCCTCCATTGCACCCCCAGCCGGAGGTGTTACAGGAAACCAGGTATTGCTCGGACAGGTCAGTCGAAAGCGCCTGCTTGATCATCAGCACCGATTCCAACGAGGCGACGGTAGCAAAGGCCCAGCAACTGCCGCATCCGTCCTGATCGCGGACAGGCGTAACGCCGTTGTGCTGGCGCCAGTCCCACGAGGAGGGCAGGGCTGTCGGCGCCTCCAGGGCCCGCACCACGGCCGGCCTAAGGGTGGCCAGAGAGCGCTGGCGAGCGGTCTTCCGCCAGTCAGGTGCCTCACGCAAACCGCAGAGCTGTTCCAGGCTGAAATTCAGGGCTGGATTGTGCCCCACTGTGAACGAGTAGCGCCCGGTGGCCAACTCGGCCTGCAGGCGCTGCAACTGCGCCTCAACCTGGGCGCGGCTGATCTGCTGGCCAAGAAGGACACCCCACGCCAGCAGGAGCACGAAAACCACACAAAGTATCCGTCGCATGGCCACACCTCCACTGTCAAGCTGAGAAGCACATGGTACCATGTACGCACTCGTTCTCAGAGCTCACCAGGCTGACGGGTGCTGGGGAGTAGCTTTGTTACTTGATTACCACGCGCACGCTGAATGTATCCGCCGGGACCTCTTTTTCCCATGGCCGCCTGTACACCAGGCGTAGCGTCGCGGTCCCTTTCTTCAATGCCCTGAAGTGAAAAGTGAAAGTGCCTGGTGCGCCTATCAGGCGCGAGTGAGGGACGAACTCAGCCTCCTTTTCTTGCACAATGGCGGCGGAGTCGAGCTCAGCCACTTCCCAGGTGAATCCGGTGGTAGGGTTGCCTTCCAAGGAGACGGTCAGTTCGGTTCCCTGGCGCAGATGAAGTACTCGGCCGTGGTCAGCTTTCGTCAGCTCTGTGCGGTCGCCGTGGTTGCTGCATCTGCTTAGCGCAAGGGCCACAATGGCGCAAAAAACAAATTTCATGGCAGCTCCTTTGCCCCTAACCTCAAGATACCCGCGAGCACACGGGGCTCTTCCCCTAATGCTGGCAATTGCCCAACAGTAGTCCCGCGCCACCGGCGGACGGCCTACTCCTCAGGTGAGTCCTTCCCATGCCCAGATCATAAAGTCGACACTCTTTGTTCGTGCGGAGAGGGCTCAATATCCTTCCTCGCGCTGTATGGTATGCAATTTCGCGCTGAATGTCAAGCGAAATATGCAGCGCCGGCAAGGAGGAGCGGGCTCTGGACAGCAGGCACAGCATGGCGGTGGTCCCAATGAACTCCCGGAAGACACGAGCCCTCGAGCATCTTTGTGCCTTCTTGTCTGTTTGCCGAACTGTTTTCCCAAGGAGTACCCGACGGCGGTCTCTGCTACGAGCAGAGTGTCTCTCAGCGTGCACCTTGCTTCTTTCT
>JAPDPR010000081.1 GCA_034506335.1 candidate division KSB1 bacterium | reverse complement strand
CAGCTGAGGTGGGGGCACATCGCTTAGCTTGGTCCGATCAATTTGCCCAGAACCAGGTGGGTGATTGACCATCTAACAACCGCATGCAGCCGACGCCGCAGGCCGTCGCGGCTGATGCTGATCGTTAGACCGTCACTTGTCTCATGCTAGGCGGATTCCCTCAGCGATGACCATAGACCTGTTCAGCAGATACGCTCCGTACATTGCGGCGTTGCCGAGCCGCGATTCTCTAACCAAAAGTGATCTCTTGGTTTCAACGTTCTTGCTGCACAAGGAGAATGGGCTCGAAATTTACTATGCGCGCTTTGACTATGTGAACGAGAATGCGAAGATAGTCTTGATTGGAATAACGCCTAGTTGGACACAGATGGAAATTGGCTATCGCTTTGCCAAGCAAGGAATGTCGCCGACTGAAGTTTGTGCGTACGCCAAGCGACAAGCCAGTTTTGCGGGGCCGATGCGAGAGAATCTTATCGAGATGCTGGACGGGCTGGAACTCCCGAAAGCTCTTGGCGTCGCATCGAGTGCGCTCCTCTTCAGCGATCGCCGCGATCTGCTCCACACGACTTCTGCCATTCGTTACCCGGTCTTCGTGGATGGGCAAAACTACACGGGCCATAAACCCAAGTTACTGACAACGCCCGTGCTTCGGAAATATGTGAAAGGAGTGTTAGCTGTAGAACTGGAGCTTATTAGCAACGCACTGATCATACCTCTGGGCAAGTGCGTCTCCGCTGCCCTGCATCTGTTGATCGATGAAGGGCTGCTAGCTCCTAGACGCTGTCTACTAGGGTTCCCCCATCCGTCTGGCGCAAATGGTCACCGAGCAAAACAGTACGCGAGTATGCAAGCTTATTTCAAGAGAACTGTCAAAGCCTGGTTTGAAGAACACGCGGGCTAACCCCGCCCGCGCGGGGCAGCTCGGCGGGGGGCCTTTGGGGCCGCTCGGCGCGGGCAAAAGCTGCAATCTTTGTCTGGGCAGCGATTTCGGTGGGGCTCATACCGCTCTTCCCTCCTTATCAGTTCGACCGTACAGGCACTGAGTACCACTTCATTCTCACCGCGAGGGACTTCGGAGTTGTCAACGTCCACCTGCCATTCGCTCCGTAGGTTCGGTGGCCGTAGTAGCCGACATCTTCCTGGTGCTCTCCCCTGCATCGTCTGCGCAGTGTGCCGCTGCTATGAGCTGAACACCGCGGCAAGACTCCGCGCAGAAGTCTGCGGCCAGCAAAAGCTACTTGAAGACCGAGCGGCGAGGGACGAAATAACCGGCTTTGGCCAATGCCTGTTATCCTGCCGATTGGCTTCAAAGGATCCCAGCAACGCCGCAGCCGACTCGCGCCCGTATCTTGTCCCCGACGAATGCCGCGATCTACAAGGCATGCCCCAGTCTCGCCCACTCCTCCAGGGCCTTCCCCCTACTCTGCTCCTCCCTCGGCGATGGGTTGGTGCTTACCGCTATGCCCACACTCGCCGGTCTCCGCTCATCACGCCGGCACGTAGGCCCCAGGCGAACGAAAGCACCTCGCGCGCTCACAAAAAACCACTTGATTTTATGATAGCTTTCATCGTACATTAACACGCCTCAAAATCCGGCCCCGGCGTAAGCAATGACTCCGCGCGCCATAGCCATTAACAAGAAGGCAGAACAGGATATCGTGCATGTATCTTTCCCAGGTTGACATCTTAGGCTTCAAATCCTTTGCAAAAAAGACGACCCTGGTTTTCAACCCGGGCATCACCGCCATTGTGGGACCCAACGGCTCCGGCAAGAGCAACATTGTCGACGCCATTCGCTGGGTCTTGGGAGAACAGAAAGCTGGGGTCCTGCGCAGCGACAAGATGGAGAACGTCATCTTCGCCGGCAGCAAAGGCGCGCGGCCGCTGGGCATGGCGGAGGTCTCCCTCACCGTGCAAAACACCCGCAACGTTCTGCCCATTGAGTACAGCGAGGTGGTCATCACCCGCAGGCTGTTCCGCTCCGGGGAGAGCCAGTACCTGCTGAACGGTTCCGTGTGCCGCCTCAAGGACATCAACGACCTGTTCATGGATACCGGCATGGGCCCGGATGCCTACTCGGTGATCGAGCTGAGCATGGTCGAGTCACTGCTCAATGGCAAGGCCGAAGAACGCCGGCGGGTGTTCGATGAGGCGGCGGGGATCACCAAGTACAAGGAACGGCGCAAGGCCACCTACCGCAAGTTGGAGGCCACCGAAAAGGACCTCCAGCGCCTGGAAGACATTATCGCCGAGGTGGAAAAAACCGTCCGTTCGCTGGAACGACAGGTACACCGCGCGCAGCGTTACGAGCGCATAGCCCAGACCTTGCGCGAGTTGGAAATCCAGGTGGCCACCCAGCGGTACACCGAATACCTCGGCCAGCTGGCCCCGTTGCAAGAGGAGTTGGCAGCGCGACGGCAGGAGCGCGAGACGGTCAGTGTGGAGCTGGGTAGGTTAGAGGCGGCGCTGGAGGAGGCCAAAACTCACCTCATCGCGCAGGAGCAGGAGCTGCGACAAGCACAGCAACAATTCAACGAGGCAGTGACCGCTTTGCGCGCCCACGAGGAAGATGTGCTGGTAGGCAGGGAGCAGATCCGCGCGCTGGAGAACAAGGCGGAGCTTTTCCAAAAGGAGGCCGCTGAGCTTCAGGCGCGCATGGAAAAGCTGAGGGTGCACCTTGGGGAGCAAGGGCAGCGGCGTGAGGAATTGGAACAGGAAGTGGCCGCAGCGCAGGCGATTTACCAGGAGGCCCGGACCAACCAACACCAATGGGCCGCCCGGGTGGACGCACTTCGGCAGGAGTACAGCGCCGCCGAGCTCAAGCTGAGGGAGCACCAACGGCAGCTCGCCGAGCTCCAAGCGCAGGTAGAACGCGCTGCCGCGCACCGCGCCGCGCTGAAAGAACGAGCCGCAGCCTTGACTGCCGAACACGAGCAGAACCAGCAGACCGCCGCGGCACTGCAGCGTGAGCTCGGAACGTGCACTGAACGCGTGAACGCACTGACCCAGGCAGTGCACCAGACGCGAGAAAGGCTTGAGGCCATCCAAGCCAGCCTGCAAGGGTTGCGACAGGCCCACGAAGAAACCCGAGGGCGCCAGCTCCGAGCAAAGGCCGAAATGGAGCGAGCGCGAGATCGTGTCGAAATTCTGCGTCGACTCCTGGAAACACACGAGGATAGGCCCGACAGCGTGCGCGTCTTGCTTGCTGAACCAGGGCCCGGCTTTCGCGCGCTGGGAACACTAGCAGACGTGCTGGTGGTGGAAGAGTCCTTCCGCCCAGCCATCGAGACAGCGCTGGGCGAGGCACTGAACTATGTGGTCGTTGTCGACCAGGCCATGGCGTTCCAAGGCATAGCCACGCTCCAGGAACGGGAGCAGGGTGCAGCCTGGTTCGTGCCGCTGGCCGACCTCCATGCGCCAGCATCGGCCCCACGCCCAGAGGCACTGCGGCCTGGACAAGAAGTGCTGGGCTGGGCCGACGAGCTGGTACAATGCGAGGAGCCTTATCGGCCGGTAGTGTCGGCCCTCCTGGGCGCTACCGTCATCGTTCGGGACCTGGACACGGCCCGCCGTCTGCACGCAACCGCGGCACAACAGGGGTACGACATTGTGACCCTCGCTGGCGAGCGCCTCACGCCGGAAGGCTTTGTGCGCGGAGGTTCGGTGGCACGACAGCAGGTGGGTCTTATCGGCCGGCGACAGCAGTTAGAACAAGCTTCCCAACAATGCGCCCTGCTTGGGGCCACAATTGCCGAGCTGGAACAGCAGGCACAGGAGCAAGAAAATCAAATCGCCGCGCTTGTCACCAATGAGCACGAGCTCCGCGCTGCGCTCCAGTCGCAGGAGGAAGAACGTGCTACTGCGCGCCTGGAGCTTAACCAGGTAGAGGCCCGGCTCCGCGCCCTGAGTGAGCGCCAGCAGACTATCGCCGCTGAGCAAGAGCAGCTGTCTCGCCGCGTCCAGGAGGCTGAGGCCCAGCAAGCGGAGCTCTCGGCCAAGTTAGAGGGACTGCGCGCGCAGGGGGAGGGCCTTGCCCAACACGCTGAAGAGGTGCGTCTGCGCCTATCGGAGGCAGAGTCGTCCGCGGCCCAATGCAACGCCCAGGTGGAACAGCACCATGTGGCGCTGATCGGGCGACAGCGCGATTTGGACAACGTGGTCGCCGAAATAGCGCGCACCCAGACCCTCATTGAGGAGACCGAAAGGGCTCACACCAGTCGAGGCGACGAAGCCCGGCAGGCACAGGCAGAGGCCGCAGCCATAGCTGCGCGCATCGCCCAAAGAAAGCGGGAACTCCAAGAGGGCTTTGCGAGGCGCGAGGAGCTGGAACGGCTCGTGCTGGACCTGGAGGAGCAATACCGCGCGCACAAACAACAGATCGACGAACAAGAACGCCTGTGTCGCGAGGTGAGGGCCAAGCGCGAACGGCTGGCGGAAGAGGTGCACCAGCTGGAGCTTAGGGCAAACGAGCTCCAGCTCAAAATCAACAACCTCAAAGAGCGCGCCCGCGTGGAATTCGAAGTGGAGCTCACTCCGCACGAGATGGAAGAGGTGGACGTCCCGGCCCTGGAACAGGAGATTGCCACCCTGCGCCAGAAGCTCAAACTGCTCGGGCCCGTCAACCTCCTTGCCTTGCGCGACTATGAGCAAGAAAAGACGCGCCTGGACTTGATGCTGAATCAGCGGAAAGACCTGCTTGACGCACGGGCGAACCTGGAGGAGACTATCCGCCGCATCAATCAAACGGCGCGGGAAAAGTTCGCCCAGGTCTTCCAGACCG
Source organism: candidate division KSB1 bacterium (assembly GCA_034506335.1). Lineage (NCBI taxonomy): Bacteria > Pseudomonadati > Candidatus Zhuqueibacterota bacterium. Next base: position 4,843 of record JAPDPR010000081.1, on the reverse strand, counting down.
TAAACGAGAACTTTCGCCAGGTGTTTGCTGAGTTTTTCGAGGGCGGTACTGCCGAGGTCCGTCTGGAGGAGGGCGAGGACCCGTTGGAGGCGGAGATCAAAATCGTAGCCAGTCCCAAAGGCAAACGCCTGGAGTCACTCTCCCTGATGTCCGGAGGCGAAAAGGCGCTTACCGCCATCTCCCTTCTGTTTGCCATCTACCTGGTCAAGCCAAGTCCGTTCTGCATCCTGGATGAGGTGGATGCACCTTTGGACGACGTGAATGTACGCCGCTTTGTGCAGGCGTTGCGCAAGTTTTCCGCCAACACGCAGTTCATCACGGTCACCCACAACAAAACAACCATGAGAGCGGCCGACTACCTCTACGGCGTAACCATGGGCGAGGATCACATCTCCCAGCTGGTGTCGGTAAAGTTTGGGGAACAGGAACCGGCGTCCGAAGAGAGACAATCGGCCGCAGCCGAGGGTTAACATGGCACACCGAACCAAGTTGCTGACGATAGGGGCACTTGCTCTCCTTTCCTTCGTTTTGATGCCCCTGCCCATTGGGGCAAAGGCGGTCGGTTTTGCACCGGACTCCGTACGGATGCCTTTCCAGTTCACGGTCGACTTTGCGCGATTCCGCGCTCCCCAGGAACACACGTTCCTGGAAACCTACATCTCCCTCCCCCGTAGCGCGCTGACCTATGTGCCCACCGAGGATGGCCGCCTACGGGGTGAGTTTCTGGTCGATGCCCTCCTCCTTGCCGGCGCGGACACCGTGGCACGTCGAATGTGGCGAAACGTCAACCATGCCGATAGCGTGGCCGAGACGCAAGGGGCTTATAGCCTTTTCACGGTAGGACAGTTTAATGTGCCAAAGCACGACTATCGCATGGACCTCCAGGTGGTAGACATGGCCTCGGGTGACACGGCTCGGGCGCTCTTTGACATCAAGGCGATTGCCTTCCCGGACAGCGGCCTCTGCCTCAGCGATCTGCAACTCGCTGCGCAGATTTCCCGCGACACGACTCGCGGCCAGTTCACCAAGGGCAACTATCTTGTCCTGCCCAACCCTCCTGGCATATACGGGACTGCACTGCCTATCCTCTACTTTTACGCCGAGGTTTATAATCTGACCTACGGACACCCAGGCGACTCGGCGTTCTATCGCGTCAACTACCTCGTTCTCAACGGCGACGGCCAGCGTGCCAAGACTTTCCCCAGTAGCAGGAAGGCAAAACCCGGAACCTCGGCAGTGGAGGTGGGAGGGCTGAACATCATCACTCTGTCCTCTGGCACGTACTATTTCGTGCTGGAGGTAGAGGACCCGACCACGGGCGAACGGGCCTCCGTGATGAAGAAGTTCTTTGTCTACCGCGAAGGCGAGACCTTTGCCGCCCAGGAGCAGAAGGCACCCACAGGGAAAGGCTCACCCGGGCTCGACGCTGACCGCTACAACGTGATGAGCGAAAGAGAGCTTGACCACGAATTTGAAGTCACCCGCTACATCAACACGGCGGAGGACCGCGCCACCTGGAAGACGCTCAACTTGGCCGGCAAACGCAACTTCTTGCGCGACTTTTGGGCGCGCATGGATCAGACGCCGGGAACCCCGGAGAATGAATTCAAGCAAGATTACCTGGCCCGCGTGGCAGAGGCAAATGCCGTGTTCAAGGGCTTCCGCGAGGGGTGGAAGACCGACCGCGGGCGCATCTTGTTGCAGTACGGTCGCCCGGACGAAATCGAACGCTTCCCATTCAGCGCCGAGAACAAGGCCTATCACATTTGGCACTACTACTCCGTGCAGGGCGGCGTGATCTTTGTCTTTGTGGACAAGCGTGAGATGGGGGACTTTGAACTGGTGCACTCTACCGCCCGCGGCGAGCTCTTTGACGCCGACTGGCAGCGCTGGATCGATCCGAACCGTTAGCCGCCCATCGCCCTGGCAGTCTCGAGGTCAATCAGAAGGTCAAGCGCACGCGACGCTTGACCTTTTGCCATCCAGGTGCCGCAACGAACGCTCGGGCGGCAGCATACAGAGGAATGAGGCGTGTGTGGCATTGCCGGCATCATTCGCAAAGACAACGGCCCTGTGGACCGTGCCCTCATCAGCCAGATCACTGAGCTGGTAAGGCACCGCGGACCCGACGCAGAAGGCTACTTTTTTGAGGAAAACCTGGCCCTGGGGCATCGCCGCCTAGCCATCCTGGACCTGACGCCCGCCGGAAACCAGCCCATGCACTACCTGGACCGCTACGTGATCGTCTTCAACGGCGAGGTGTACAACTACCTTGAGCTTAAGGAGGAGCTCGCTGCGGCCGGGTACCGATTCCACACCCGGACAGATGTAGAGGTGGTTTTGGCGGCCTTCGACCACTGGGGCGAACAGTGTGTGCACCATTTCAATGGCATGTGGGCCTTTGCCCTCTACGACCGCAAGCGGCACATGCTGTTCTGCAGTCGCGACCGCTTCGGCGTCAAGCCGTTCTACTACACGCTCACGGATCAGCTCTTTGCATTTGCCTCAGAGATCAAGCAGCTTTTGCCTCTCCTTTCTTCGCGTTCCGCCAACGTGCCGCGCATTGTGGACTACCTGGTGCTGGGTTTGGAGGAGTACGACGAATACACCTGCTTCGTCGGCATTCAGAAGCTGCTCCCAGGGCACAACCTGCGCTATGACCTGGGCAGCCACGCCTTCCAGGTGGAGCGTTACTACTCGCTGCGCATTGACCCCTCACTCGCAACTATGAGCGACCATGAGGCCAGGAGTCTTTTTCGCGCAGAGCTGGAGAGAGCCGTGACCATCCGCCTGCGCTCTGACGTCCAGGTGGGCACCTGCCTAAGCGGAGGCTTAGACAGCTCCACGGTCGCCACCCTCGCCTCCAAATCGTATCGGGCCCAGACAGGGCGGCGCTTTGCCGCCATCACCGCCAAGGCCAGCGACCCCTCTGTGGACGAGACCCCTTACGCCGAGCGGGTAGCCGGTGCCGCAGACCTGGACTGGCACGTGATCGCCCCCCAGCGCACCGACTTTGTCCAGCACTTGGAGGAGGTTGTGGCAGCGCAGGAGGAGCCGTTCGGCAGCCCGTCGATCTTTCTCCAGTACTTTGTCATGCGCACGGCGCGCGAGCTGAATTGCCCGGTCCTCTTGGACGGCCAGGGCGGCGACGAGTGCCTGCTCGGGTACGAGCGCTACTTCCCGGCTTACCTGCGCTCCTTGCCTCTCTGGTCTGCTGTTCGGGAGTTTTTCAACTGCGCGCGCCACTCTCGTCTTTCTGCCTGGCGGCTGCTGCTTTTCATGTTCTACTTCCCGCGCGCGGGGGTGCGACTGAACCGCCTCAAGGCCCGCCACGCCTACTTGAGGCCAGAATTGCTCGAACTCATCAACCGCGAGCTGGCCGAGCGCGTGGCAGCGAGCTTTGCTGACATCGTCGAGCTGCAGCGCATCGAACTCACGCAGACCCAGCTACCACACTTGCTTCGCTACGAGGACCGCAACTCCATGCACTTTGCCGTCGAGACGCGCCTGCCTTTCCTGGACTACCGGCTAGTGGAGACGGCTCTCGGGCTCAACAATCGGCTCAAGATTCGCGACGGTTGGACCAAGTACGTGGTTCGCTCGTTGGACCTGCTGCCGCCTGAGGTGGCCTGGCGGCGCGAGAAGGTGGCGTTCGAGGCACCTCTGGCCAACTGGATGAGGCCCCGCGAGCCGTTCCTCGAGGAGATCATGAAGAGCCCCCTGCTGCAGCAGATGCTCACGCCAACTGCGCTCCGATCATCGCTCGCAAACTTGGACGATAGAACCCTGTGGAAGCTCTTCAATGTGGCCCTGTGGGCGCGTCTGTTCCAGGTGGCGCTGTGAGCGCCGCCGGTGAACCCTTGCCCCGCCGCGCGGAGGGGAAGCAGAGGAGCAAAAGGATGCCTTCTGCACGGGTATCGCAGCCCTCGCGTGACGCCGCGACCGATTCTCCACCGGCTGGTGTTTTCTTGAACGACACAAACTCCTCGAGTGCGTGGGTCCCGGGTTACCTGACTCTGCATCGCTCCGGGGAGCTGCGAGAGCGCGCTCACCAGGCGGCGCTGCACCTGGAGGACTGTCACCTCTGTCCGCGCGAGTGCGGGGTGAATCGGCGGGCAGGGGAGCTGGGGGTCTGCCGCATGGGGCCGGAGGCGGTGCTGTACAAGCCCAAGCTGCATTTTGGCGAGGAGCCGCCCATCTCGGGCACGCGCGGCTCAGGCATTCTCTTTTTCAGCGGCTGTGCCCTGGCCTGTGCGTTCTGCCAGAATTTTCCCATGAGCCACTGGCGCCTGGGGCATGTGGTGTCGCCGGCCACGCTGGCCAGGGCGATGCTGTTCCTTCAGCGCAGCGGCGCGCACAACATCAACTTGGTGACGGCCACGCACTTCCTGCCACGCGTGCTGGAGGCGCTGGAGTTGGCCGCGGGGCAGGGGCTGCGCCTGCCGGTGGTCTATAACTCCAGCGGCTACGAGTCGCTGGAGTCCCTCCACCTGCTGGAGGGAGTGGTGGACGTCTACCTGCCTGACTTCAAATACGCAGATGCGACCCTTGCCCGGCGCTACTCGGGCGCTGCGGACTATCCGGAGGTGTGCCTCGAGGCCCTGCGGGAGATGCTCCGCCAGGTCGGCCATTTGCAGGTCGACCAGGAGGGAATAGCGCGGCGTGGGCTCCTGGTGCGACACTTGGTCCTGCCTGGCGCACTGGAAAACACCGAGCGAGTGCTGGCGGCCATTGCCAGGGAGCTCGGCCCCGACACTCACGTGAGCCTAATGAGCCAGTACCTGCCCATTTGGGAGGCGCGCCGCTTCCCGGAGCTCATGCGCCGCGTGTCCACTGAAGAGTA
>JAPDPR010000080.1 GCA_034506335.1 candidate division KSB1 bacterium | reverse complement strand
GGCCAATTATGGGCGCAGTGAATACCTTCTCCTTTACTTTCGGCTTTTGAACAAGGATCGGGACGAATCAGAACGCCAGAGGAGACCTGTGAAAGGTAAACAAAGACACTACGAGTTTCACGTTATTTCCAACACCCATTGGGATCGGGAATGGCGCTACCCAGCGCAGGAGACAAGATTACACCTGGTTGAGCTCATGGATTGGTTGCTGGAGATGTTTGCGCGCTACCCGGAGTACAAGCACTACCACTTGGACGCGCAGACGATCGCGTTGGAGGACTATCTGGAGGTACGCCCGGAGAAACGCGAGGAGCTGAAAAAGTACATCAGCGAAGGGCGCCTGCTGGTGGGGCCGTGGTACACCTTGCCCGAGATGAACACCGTCAGTGGCGAAGCCATCGTGCGCAACTTGATGCGGGGCCACAAGATTGCCAGCCAGTTCGGCGCGGTGATGAAGGTGGGCTACACGCCGACTTCCTACGGACAGCTGTCGCAGATTGCTCAAATCTATGCCGGCTTTGGCATCGATGGCATTATGTTCTATCGCGGCATTGTCAAGGATGAGTGCGACACCGAGTACATCTTGGAGGCTCCCGACGGGACGCAGATTCTGGGCCTTCGCCTCAGCGCACTCTTCAGCAGGGCTGCCTTCTGGATTCACCTGCTGCGCCCCACCATGTACGAGAACGCTTTCCACGATGGCCACTATCGTTGGTCGCTGGGGCAGATGCCTTTCCGGAGGTGCGACACCGCGGCGGGGGACCAGGACTATTGGCTGCTCAAGCCCTCCTCCCTCCAGTTCTTCAACACCGCGTTGTTGGATGAGGGAATGAAAAACATCCGGGACGACGTGGCGGCCGATGCCACTACTCCCTACTTGGTGGTTCTGGATGGCATGGATAGCGTCTTCCCGCACCCCAATACCATCAAGGTAATCGATTACTGCAACGCCAAAGGCACGGGCGACGTGTACATCCACAGCTCATTCCCTGCAGTCCTGGAAAAGATCAAGGGCGCAGTAGATCGCTCCAAGCTGACCGTTCTGAAGGGCGAGCGGCGCCATCCCAGCAAAGACAACTGGTTCAACCGGTTGCTCAAGGACAACATCTCGACGCGGCTGTACCAGAAGCAGATCAATGCGCGGATGCAGACCCTGCTGGAAAAGTGGGCTGAGCCGTGGTCGGTGTTCGCCATGACGCTGGGAGAAGAATACCCAGCGGCGTTGCTGGAACTGGCCTGGAAGAATCTGTTGACCAATCACCCCCATGACAGCATCACCGGCGTGAGCGTGGATCAGGTGCATCGGGATATGCTTTACCGCTGGGACCAGGTATCCCAGATCGGTGAGGCACTGACCAACCGCGCCTGCGCTACGGTGGCCCGGCGCCTCCACCTCCCGCAGGCCACGCCCGAGCACACCGCGGTAGTGGTGTGTAACCCGCTGCAGTTTCCCCGCACTGAGATTGTCGAAGTCGAGGTTGACTTCCCCGATGAGCCGAAGCACAAGTCCATGGAGGTGGTGGACGCAGAGACCGGTCAGGCGGTGCACTTTCAGCTTTGTGAGCGCAAGGAGTGGGGGGCGCTGGTCATGAACCCTTACGACATTCCCTCGCCGTTTTCCACCCGACGCTTCCGCTTTCTCCTCCAGGCTCAGGATGTGCCAGGGTGCGGTTATCGCACGTTTCTGATCAAGAGCAAAGATGGCGAGCTTGTTAACTACGGCTCCATGGTGGTTGCCAACGACACCATGGAAAACGAGTACTTGCGCGTGCAGATCCATCCGAACGGCACATTTGACCTGACACACAAGCCTAGCGGCAGGATTTTCCGCAATTGCCACTTCTTCGAGGACCAGGCGGAGGCAGGCGACCCCTGGACGCACATCTCGCCCTTGGAGGATACAAGAGTGAGCTCGCTGGGGTGCGCTGCTCACGTGGCGCTGGTCGAAGATGGAGAGTTGCAGACGTCGATGCAAGTCGACATCACGATGCAGGTCCCAAAAGGCCTTGCTCCCGGAAAGCAGGCGCGCAGCAAGGAACTGGTGGCCCTGCCAATCTCATCGCGCATTACTTTGCGTAAAGGTTCGCCGCGGCTTGACATCGTGACTACCTTTGACAATCAGGCCATGGACCATCGGCTGCGGGTCTGTTTTCCCAGCGGGATCGTCGCGCAGAGCGTGGAGGTGGAAACCGCCTTTGATGTGGTGACCAGGAGCATCGAGCTGCCCGACACGCGCGACTGGGTGGAACCAGTGACGGGCACTCAGCCACACCTGTCTTTTGTGGACATCTCCGACGGGAAGGTGGGACTAGCACTCATCAGTCATGGGCTGGTGGAGTACGAGGTGCAGAACAACGAGTGGCGCACCATGCTTCTCACGTTGGTCAAAGGGGTCCGCTACCCCAAAGTGGGCCTCCCACCTGAGCGGGTGGAGAGACTGGACCAGGTGGGCTCGCAATGCCTTGGGCGACACACCTGTGCCTACGCGCTCTACCCCCATTTGGGAAACTGGGAGAGCGGCGAGGTCTTTGAGCACACGTACCGTCACTTTGCGCCGGTAAAGGCCTTTCAGTGCGGGATCACCGATGGTGAGCTGCCGCCGCGCATGAGCTTTCTGCAGCTGGAGCCGCATACCCTCATCCTCAGCGCGGTGAAGAAGTGCGAACACAGAGATTCGGTGATCGTGCGCTTCTTCAATCCAACCGAGGAAGAGCAATCGGCGCGCCTTCGCTTGTGGCGTCCCGTGAAAAAGGCGCACCTGACGAACCTCAACGAGGAGCGTCTCAGGCCGCTGAAGGTCACTGATGCCGGAGAGCTCCATTTGGATGTGCCGCACAAGAAGATCGTCACTGTGGAATTGGAGCTTTGAGGTCGCTGCCTGCTCAGCCATGCAGAGGTCATTCACACAAACCAGCCCCGGGTCTGGTCCGCCCAGTGTCGCACAGGCAACTGACCACGGTCTTCTCTTTGTCGACAATGAAGTGCGGATGATCGGCCAGGACTGTGCCTATTCTATCCCTTTGCCGGCGGGGAAAGGGCTATGGCTCTTCGGAGACACGTTCCTCGGCTTCATTGATCCGTACGGTCGTCGCATTGTGGAGTCGATGCCCTGCAACACGGCACTCATTAGCGAACCAGGGCTGGCCAAGTACCACTACTTGACCGGGGAGAACGGCATGCCGCGTCAAGTGATCCCGTCCTTGCCGGAGGAGGCCCCGGACCGTTACCGCATCTGGCCACTGCATGGGTTCTACGTCGACAGGCGGGTGTACGTCTACTATGTGCGCGTGGTGCTGCTGCCCGACAAATGCTGGCCGTACAAGTTCAATGTGGACGGCACGGGGTTGGCCGTGGCCGACTATCCCGGTCTCTCTTTTCGCAGGCTTGCGTGGCGGGGGTCGACCATCTGGTGGGGGGCAGATGAACCCTGCTACGGCGCCGCGGTGCTTTTCCTGCCGGAGGAACAGATGGTCTACGTGTACGGCACTTCCCTCCAGCGGGGGAGCCACTCTTGCTCGCTGGCGCGCGTCCCCCTAACGAGGATCGAGGACCCGGAGGGATACGAGTATCTTGAGGGCATTGGAAAGTGGAACCCCGACCGGAATCGGGCCATCCCCATCATGGACGGAATGCCCACTGAGATGAGCGTGTCTTACAATGGGTACGTGGGTGCCTTCTTAGCGGTCCATTCATGGGAGACAACCGGCGCATTAGTGGCGCGCACCGCTCCGCACCCATGGGGGCCATGGAGCCGGCCGCAGGTTTTGTGGAACGCGCGTATCCCATTGCGCAACCCGCTCGTTTACAATGGCCCGCTGGTCTATGCGGGCAAGGAGCACCCAGAGATGGCGCGCAATGGTGGAAAGACTATCTTCGCCACATTTGTGGAGTTCGAGGAGTATTTCCCAAGGCTCGTTGAGGTAACATTCGCCTGATCATGGCGCGCATCGTCAAATATGTCGCTCTGTTGATCCTGGTTCTTGGGGTTGTCTACCTTTTCAGGCCCGATGAGCCGAGCCGGGTGACCTCCACCGGGCGCGTGCGGGTGGAGTTCTGGATTGCGACCGGCGCGCATGAGGAATTCCCCATTTCGGTCAGGTTGTTCAACGAGAGCCAGGACAGCATTGAGGTGGTGCCGGTGGCTATTCCGTGGAAGGAGAACGAAAAGAAGATCCTGACCGCCATCTTGAGCGGGAATCCGCCCGACGTCATTTCCCAGTTCAGTCCTATAGGGCGCTGGGCAGCGCGCCGAGCCCTGATGCCGCTCAACGATTTTGTTGTGCGGGACAGCTTTGATACCACAGTGTTTTATCCTCCCTTGTGGGCGGAGATGCGCTGGGAGGGGAAGGTGTTCGGCGTCCCATCGGCGGGGAGCTGCTACGGGCTATTTTACAACCGCCGACTGTTCCGAGAGGCGGGCTTAGACCCAGATCGCCCGCCCCACACTTGGGATGAGCTCAAGCGCTATGCCGAGCGTCTGACAATTCGCGACGAGCGTGGGCGGATCGTGCAGGCGGGGTTCATCCCCAACTACAGCGCCTTGGCGGCGGCCGTGGTGATGGCCTTCCAAAAAGGGGCCACCTTCCGCAGCGCAGACCTGTGCACTGTGCGCTTGGACGAGGCACCGGTGGTGGAAGCACTCCATTGGACGGTGGAATACTACGACCACTATGGACTAGGCGACCTGACCGCCTTGCAACTGAGCTGCGGCATCAACGAGCAGCACGGCTTCAACTCCGAGCGGGTCGCCATGATGATTCTGGATAACTCGCACGTCAACCAAATCAAGCGCTTCGCGCCCCATCTGGATTACGGGGTGGGCCTGATCCCTTGCGACCCAGGTGATAGTCCGGCGACCCAGGTGGGCAGCTTTTGGCTGGCAATACCCCGCGGGGCAAAGTCTGCCGCTGCGGCGTGGGAATTTCTCAAATTTGCCTCCCGCGTAGAGACCCAATTGGCCAGTTTTCTCGCAGAAAAGGAGCCGCTTCTCCCCTCCAACCGGTTCGTCGCTCGGGAAAAGATTTTTCAACAGCGCATGCCACAGATGGCGGTTTTTGATAGCCTCATGTACCAAGGCTTTAGCAGCTCGCTCTTACCTCTGGTGCACGACGTCTTCTGGCGCGAGTACTTCCTGGCCATGGAGCTGGCGCTCAACCACCGGTTGTCGCCAGAGGAAGCTCTGCGCCAGGCGAACCAACGCGTGCAGAAACAGCTCGACGAGGCGGCCGAATACGACAGGTATGTGCGCAAAAAGATGCCATGGGCGAACCATGTCCAGCACTGAAAGAAATCGCACGAGCTTGGTGACGCGCCTGCGACACAGCCAATCTGCCTTGGCGTACCTCTTTATCAGCCCCTGGGTGATCGGCTTCCTGGTGTTCGGGTTGTACCCCTTTGCCGCCTCAGTCTACTACAGCCTGTGTCAGTACGATGTGCTTCGCGTCCCCAAATTCATTGGCCTGCGTAACTATCGGGACCTTCTTTTCCATGACCCGTACTTTTGGAAGGCCATTTACAATACCCTGTTCTATACGGTTCTGCGCGTGCCCCTCAACATCGCTGGTTCGCTCCTGCTGGCCGTGTTGGTGAACCAGTCGGTGCGCGGCATTAGGTTCTTTCGCACCGCCTACTTCTTGCCCTCGGTAGTCTCGGGGGTGGCGATTTCCGCCATTTGGATGTGGATATTCAACCCGCAGTACGGCATTCTCAACGCGTTGCTGGAGATGGTGGGCATCCAAGGTCCATCCTGGTTGGGCAGCACCACATGGGCAAAGCCTGCCCTCGTGCTCATGAGTCTGTGGTCCATCGGCGGGGGAAGAATGCTGGTGTTCCTGGCCGCTCTGCAGGGAATTCCCGCACAGCTTTATGAGTCGGTGGCCATCGATGGCGGGGGCAAGTGGCGGCAGTTCACCCATGTGACTCTGCCGCTCATTTCGCCTGTACTCTTTCTCTGGCTGATCATCGAGATCATGTTTTCCTTCCAGATTTTCACCGAGGCGTACGTGATGACGCAAGGTGGGCCGCTCAACTCCACGCTTTTCTACAATCTCTATCTCTACATCAAAGCGTTCGACGATTTTCAAATGGGCTATGCGTCCGCCCTGGCATGGCTGCTCCTGCTGATGACGTTGGCGATCACGATCGTGCAGTTCCGGCTGAGCAGGAGGTGGGTCTACTATGAAGCGTGACGCGCAAAGGTGGGTCCAATGAAGCCGGCCAAGCCTTGGAGAAAAGCGCTGGTCTACTTCTACCTGACGGTACTTGCGGCAGTCTTTCTCCTGCCCTTCTTCTGGATGCTTTCTACCTCTCTGAAGGGGAGCGAGCAGATTTTCACCTATCCACCGCGCTGGATTCCTCGACCCGTGCGCTGGCAAAACTATCGCGACGTCCTCACCACCATGCCGTTCGTCCGCTATCTTTTCAATACAACCTTCATCACGGTGATGAGCATTATCGGCGTGGTATTTTCCAGCTCTTTGGTTGCCTATGCCTTTGCGCGGTTGCGCTGGAAGGGGCGTGACTCGCTCTTTCTTTTCATCATCGGCACGATGATGCTGCCGGCCCAGGTAACGATGATTCCAGTCTTCGTTCTGTACAAACACATCGGCTGGCTGGACAGTTTCAAGCCGCTGGTGGTGCCGTTGTTCTTTGGTGGCGGAGCATTTAACATTTTCCTTATGAGGCAGTTCTTCTTGACCATCCCCCAAGAGCTGTCCGATGCCGCTCGCATAGACGGCTGTTCAGAGTTTCGCATCTACTGGAGTATCATCCTCCCCCTCTCCAAACCTGCGGTGGCCACCATCGCTATTCTCGTCTTCATGATGCAATGGAATGACTTTCTGGGGCCATTGATCTTCCTGTCGAGCAAGGGAAAAGGGACCTTGGCCTTGGGCTTGGCCATGCTTGTGGGCCAGCACACAACCGAATATGGTATGCTGATGGCCGCTTCGGTACTTCTGCTGATTCCCGTAGTGGTGATCTTTTTCCTGTTCCAGCGCTATTTCGTGCAGGGATTGATGATGACCGGTATCAAGGGATAGTTGGCAAGTAGAGGAGGAACGTGTGATGACCTCGCGCGAGAGGGTGCTGAAGACTCTACGCCACGAGGAACCCGATAAGGTGCCCATCGACTTTGGGGCGATGCGTTCTACAGGCATCATGGCGATTGCCTACAACCGGCTCAAAGCCTATCTGGGGTTGTCCGGCGGCTATACGAGGGTCTACGATGTGCCGCAGCAGCTGGCTGAGCCGGAGCCGGCTGTCCTGGAGCGCTTTCACGTGGATGTGGTGGACCTGGCCAACACGATGGGGCGCCACCCGGAGGACTGGCTGGACTGGCCCCTGCCTGACGGTAGTCCGGGGCAAGTGCACAGGAGCTCTTATCCGGTGCGGAGGAATGGCGAGTGGGTGCTGATGGACGGTGACAGGGTCGCCGCGCGCATGCCGCAAGGGGTGCTCTATTTCGAGTCGTGCAATCCGCCCTTGGCCAGTGCCTCCTCCAGCCGCGACATCAAGTCCTACGCGTGGCCCGTGCTCACCGACGAGATGCTGCGCGTGCTGGAGGAACAGGCAAGGTTCCTGTATGACGAGACCGACTATGCCATCATGGGCGGATTTGGCGGGAATATTCTGGAGTGGGGGCAGTCGTTGCGCGGGTGGGACACCTTTATGATGGACCTGGCGGGCAACCGAGCCTTTGCTGAGGACTTGATGGACACGATGGTGGAGGTGCACTTGAAGAACCTCCAGGCTTATCTGCAGGCCGTGGGCGACTACATCCAGCTCATTCAGATGGGCGATGACCTCGGTACGCAAAAGGGGCCGCAGCTTTCACCGGACATGTACCGGGAGCTCATCAAGCCCCGCCACAAGGCCGTCTACCAGTACGTCAAACAGCACTCAAAAGTGCATGTGTTTCTGCATAGTTGCGGGTCAATCTACGCTCTGATCCCGGACCTCATTGATGCGGGAGTAGAGGTGCTCAACCCGGTCCAGACCTCGGCTAAAGACATGGAGCCGGCACGGCTGAAAAAGGAGTTCGGCGACCGCCTCACCTTCTGGGGCGGAGGCGTAGATACCCAATCCCTATTGCCGGAAGGGAGCCCCGAGGAAATTGCCGCGCAGGTTGAGGAGCGGATGCGCATCTTCGCCCCAGGCGGCGGGTACGTTTTCACCCAGGTGCACAATATCCAGGCCAATGTGCCTCCAGAAAACGTTGTGGCCGCCTATGACGCGGCAATCCGCTGCCGAACTTATCCGATCCGACCAGCGGTTAACGGAGGACGTGCGTGAGCAGGGATTTCCAGGTGGCCGTCGACGTCTCGCCCATGCCCGAGCTGGAGCGCCTGTTTAGGATGGGCACTGAGGGCTGGCTGGGAGGGGACTGCGCCTTTAGCACCCCACTGGACGGCCAGCGCATTCTCTGGCTCTTTGGCGACTCATTTGTGAGTGATAACCCGCAGGCAGGCACGAGGAGGGGTGCACGGCTGGTGGCCAATTCCATAGCCGTGCAGCGTGAGGGGAACGTGCGTTTCTACTGGAAACAGGGGCAGGAAGGTCCAAACGCCTTTTTTGGCTCTGGTTCCCTCCCCGGGCGGTGTTGGCCTCTGAGTGCGGCCCGAGTTGGGGCAGAGCTCGCCGTGTTCGCGGTGCGCGTGGTCACGATTGACCCCAACCAGGTGACCGGTTTTCGCATCGTGGGACACGAGGTGCACTGGGTACGCAACCCCGACGACGATCCCCGGCGTTGGGAGATTGAGGTAAAGGTGCTGCCGTGGGCGGAAAAGACTGGCACATTCGGTTCCTGGCTCCTTGCCCAAGGGGAGCACTTGTACATCTACGGCTTCCGTCGTCGGTTCCGGACCTGGTTCAGAGAGGTGCACATGGTGGTGGCGCGGGCGCCGATGGAGGCCGTGGCCGACCCGAACAAATGGGAGTACCTGGATGGCGCACGAGGCACGTGGTCCAGGCGACCAGAGAAGCTACGGCCGGTGCTGAAGGACGGGGCGACCGAGTTCTCCGTGAGCTACCTGCCAGCTCTGGGCAAATTCATACTGGTCAGCGGCTCGTGGGGAAGGGGCTACCCGTTGCGACTTCGCGTTGCCGAAACCCCTTATGGGCCATTTTCGCCCGCCCAGACACTCTACCGCTGCCCTGAGGCGAGCAGGAACCGTCGTTACTTCTGCTACGCGGCAAAAGCACACCCCGAGCTCGCCACCGAGGGGTCTGAGCTCGTCGTCAGCTACGCAGTCAATTCCCGCAGATTCGACGACTGCTTTACCGACCAGGACATCTATTATCCCCGTTTTCTGCGGGTCAAAGTGGACTCGATTGGGAAAGGAGGACAATGAGGAAGGTCCGCATCGACAACGACATAAGCATGTACCCCATGCCTGTGGTCCTTGTGGGCGCGATGGTGGAGGGGCGTCCCAACTTCCTCACCGTCGCTTGGGTCAGTCGCGTCAACTATGACCCACCGATGGTCGCAATTGCGTTGGGCAGTGAACACTATACGAATCCGGGCATCGAAAAGAGCGGCGCATTCAGCGTAAATGTGCCCAGCGTGGAATTGGTGGAGAAGGTGGATTTCTGCGGTCTGGTATCGGGACGCAACTGTGACAAGAGTACTCTATTCGAGCTTTTCTACGGCGAGGAGACCGGCGCGCCGATGGTAGCAGCCTGCCCGCTGTCCATGGAGTGCAGGCTGGTGCGCAAGGTGGACCTTGGCGGAGACGTGCTGTATATAGGCCAGATCGTCGGCGCCTATGCGGACGCGAAGTGTCTTACGCGGGGGCGGCCTGACGTGCGCAAGATGCGTCCCTTCGCACTGACTATGCCGGACAACATCTACTGGAGCTTGGGAGATCCAGTGGCCGAAGCGTGGGAGGCCGGCAAGAAGCT
>JAPDPR010000079.1 GCA_034506335.1 candidate division KSB1 bacterium | reverse complement strand
GGTCGCAATTGCGTTGGGCAGTGAACACTATACGAATCCGGGCATCGAAAAGAGCGGCGCATTCAGCGTAAATGTGCCCAGCGTGGAATTGGTGGAGAAGGTGGATTTCTGCGGTCTGGTATCGGGGCGCGACTACGACAAAAGCGCCATTTTCGAGCTTTTCTATGGCGAGGAGACCGGCGCGCCGATGGTAGCAGCCTGCCCGCTGTCCATGGAGTGCAGGCTGGTGCGCAAGGTGGACCTTGGCGGAGACGTGCTGTATATAGGCCAGATCGTCGGCGCCTATGCGGACGCGAAGTGTCTTACGCGGGGGCGGCCTGACGTGCGCAAGATGCGTCCCTTCGCACTGACTATGCCGGACAACATCTACTGGAGCTTGGGAGATCCAGTGGCCGAAGCGTGGGAGGCCGGCAAGAAGCTGAAATACCTTGACAAAGAAGAAGGATAACTCGCATGGCACATGCACCCGTACCCTTTCTCATGTTTGAGGGCCGCGCTGAGGAGGCGATGCGCCTGTACACCTCGCTGTTTCCGGATTCCGCCATCACGCATATCGAGCGCTATGGTCCGGACGAACAGGGGCCAGAAGGCACCGTGCGCAGAGCCGAATTCACGTTGAACGGCCAGAAGTTCATGTGCATCGACTCGCCGATCAAACACGAGTTCGGCTTTACGCCAGCGCTGTCGCTTTTTGTGGAATGTGCCGACGGGGAGGAGTTGCGACGTTACTTCGACGTACTGGCCTCAGGCGGCACGGTGCTTATGCCGGTCGACAACTATGGCTTCAGCCAGTTGTTCGCCTGGGTTAACGATCGTTTTGGCGTGTCCTGGCAATTGAACGTCTGGTGAGCCAGCGCAGGGGGTGAGGAGCGAAGTGTTTCGACCTGAGAGCCGGGTTGCGGTCTTTGCTTCGTGTTGCTCCCGGCAAAGAGGAAGGAACGTATGAGGCAATTCAGAGAACTGAGCTACAGCGGGGCCGGGCAAATGCTGTTCGGACATGCTCTTGGTCCGGTGCGGTGCGGGTTTGAGGTGGGCATCGGCACAGGACAGGTTTTGCCGGAGGTCAACTACACGGTTCCGCCGATGGAGGTGAGTCCGGCACAGTTGCCCGCGATTCTGGACCAGTACCGGGAGATGGTGCAGAGCGTGCTGTCGAGGGCGCAAATCCTCCAGGTACCCGGGGTAGTGCTGGAGTTCGAGCATGCCCCGCAGATGACCAGCCATGTGGAAATTGGCGTGGCCGTCACCAGGCAGACCAGGGAGTTGATGGAGGAGTTTTACCACAAGAAAGGCCTGCCCTCGGCTTTGCGTGTCACGGTGTGCGATATCCGCGACGAGGTGCGTCCCCCCTTGATGCGCAGCGGCAGTGCGGCGCAAACGATGTTACGTTCCTTCGCGGAAAATGCTGCTGCCGGCGCCGACCTGCTGTCCATCGAGTCCACGGGAGGCAAAGAGGTGCACGACCGGGCCTTGTTGGAGGGCGACGTGCGCGGTATCCTGTTTGCGCTTGGTGTCCTAGCGCCGCGGGACATGCACTTCTTGTGGCGCGAGATCGTTGGCATCGCCTCGCAGGGCGGGACAATTGCCGCCGGAGACACCGCATGCGGTTTTGCCAACACTGCCATGGTGTTAGCGGACCGCCACTATCTGCCACAGGTGCTGGCGGCCGTGGTGCGGGCCATGTCCGCCGCCCGCTCGCTGGTAGCGTATGAGGAGGGTGCCGTGGGACCTTCAAAAGACTGCGCCTACGAGGGGCCGGTGATCAAGGCCATCACGGGCGTGCCCATCTCGATGGAAGGAAAAAGCTCCGCGTGCGCCCACTTTAGCCACATGGGAAACGTGGCCGCTGCGGTGTGTGATCTGTGGAGCAACGAGTCCGTGCAGAACGTGCGTCTTCTCTCAGGGCAAGCACCGGAGGTGTTCACTGAGATTCTAGCCTATGACTGTCGTCTGTTCAATGAGGCGATTGCCCGGGGCCAGGCTGCGACGGTGCAGCACCTGCTTGTGGAGTCGGATGTCCACCGCAGCGTCCATGCCCTCATGATCGCCCCAGAAACCTCCTTTGAACTGGCGCGGGCGATCGTGGCCTCGGGAGACGACTTTGAACGCACGCGGCAGGCAGGCTTGGTCGGCTGCGCCATCGTGCGCCGGGCACACGAGCAGGGGAAGCTTGCCTTGCCATCACGGGAGATGGACTGGCTGAGCAGGATCGAGGAGGAGTTGGCTGCCTGCGACAGCGAGGACAAAGCGGTGGCCCACGGGTACGAGCACTATGGCGAGCTGTTCGTCGGGGAGGAGTATGGCCTCTAAACATGACGGCACCAGGGCGCGCGCGACAGCGTGCTTGGTGGCATCGGCCCTTCTCGCGCTCGTCAGCGCGTGCCTGGAAATCGACCAGGTGCAGCAGCCGAGCCTTGTCGCCCCAGGCGATACGCTGACCGTCACGCTGCAGATCCACAGCCAGGACACTGACCCCAATCCGCATGCGGTCTTTGTCACCGCGCTCGTGCCCAATGGCTGGGATGCCATCGGAGCTACTTATCACAGTCAGAAGTACGGAAGCGGTGAGTTCGTGCTCAGTCAATACTGGGCGGATTCGTGCGAGGTGGTGCACCCGAGCGGACCTGAGTACAAGTGGGTGGGCTTTCTCACGCCCAGGGCGTTTCTGGCAAATGAGAATCGCATCGATGCGACCATTGTCCTGAGACTGAAGGTGGGGCAGCAAACCGGCGAGTACAAGCTCGCGTATACATTGGGTGAGGACGCCCTGGGCTACGACACCAGCTGGGGTGATGTGTACGATGCGGTCTTTGACCTGCCCATCAGCGTGGTGGCGCACCTGGCAGTACCGCGCGACTATCGCACCATTCAGGCGGCACTGGATGCCGCCCAGCCCGGCATGGTGGTGGCAGTGGACGCAGGGGTGTACGTGGAGCATCTGCGTCTGAAACGAGGTGTTACCTTACTAGGGGCCGGCGCGGAAAAGACCGTGGTCCTGGCCACTGACCCTTGGCCCACCATCGTCGGCGCGGAGGCGGCGGTGATATCGGCGCTGCGGATGGTAAACACAGCCCCGCAGGGCGTCGTGGTGGATTGTTGGGGTGCTCACGGCATCAGCCTGCATGACTGCGAGATAGTCGTGCCGCCCCAAGGGAAAGGGGTCGCGTGTGACTCCAGCACTGCCGTGTCTGTTGAAAGAAACACCCTGCGTTCCACCGGTCCAGGGGCACGCGCGGCAGTGTTGGCCCATAGCCAGGTTGAGGTCCTCTCCAATCGCGTGGAAGGCTTCCTCCTGGGCGTCGAGCTCAGGCACTGCACTGGCCGGGTGGCTTATAACTTGATCGTTGGCTGCGACTCGGCCGGCATACGCCTGGACACTAGCCGCAGCGTGACGGTTGTGAACAATACCGTGGACGGCTGTGGACATGGCGCGATCGCCCAGGCCTCCACTGCCGAGTTCTTCAACAACATCGTCGCCCACAGTCGGGGGTTCGGGATCTGCGCCGATGGCGGCGTTAGCTGCCGGTACAATAACCTGTGGCAGAATGCAAGCGGCTCATGCCAGGGATGTGTGCCGGGACCGGGCTCCATCTCCGTGGACCCCGCCTTTGTGGGCGGCGTACCCTTCGACTACCACCTCAGGCCGGGCTCTCCTTGCATCGACGCCGGCGACCCTGCAGGCCCCCGTGACCCGGACGGAACCATTGCCGATCTGGGGGCATTCCCATTCCAGCAACCGGGGATCCCCTCCAGTATTAACTACGTCTACCTCATCCATTTCACCCACTTGGACATTGGCTTCACTGACCCTCAGGACGTGGTGGCGGAAAAGTATAAGGGGATCATCGACAAGGCCATCGAATTTGCGGAGATGATTCCTGGGTACGAGTGGACAATCGAGAGCGTGTGGCAGTTGGAGCAGTGGCTCGCGCGCAGCACGCCGTCCGATATTGCCAGGTTACAGAGGTTGGTTGACTCAGGCCGAATTCACCTGTGCGCAGGTTATGCCAACATGCACACCGCGGTGTTAGGGAGCGAGGAGATCAACCGCTTTCTCTATCCGGCTGAACAGTATCGACGGCGCTTTGGGTTCGCCGCTACCACGGTGCTGCAGAACGACGTACCGGGATTCTCTTGGTGGATGCCCACAGTGCTCGCGAATGCGGGGGTGCGCTACTTTGCTGCGGGCGTAAACCAGAGCTTTGGGGGGAGCGCTCAGATTCCGCGCCAGCACAACCCTTTCTACTGGCAGGGGCCGGATGGCCAGAAGGTGTTGACATGGATCAGTCGCGGCAGCTACATGGAGTGGCTGAATACGTACCAGATGGGCAACGTGAGCACCTTTTACAGCGCGCTGGAAAAGGAGTTGCAGGCGTACCAAGCGGCCGGCTACCCTTACGACGCCATCCTCATTATGGTCGGCAGCCTGGAGAACACCTACCCTACTACCCTCATCACCAGCATGGCGGCTGCCTGGAATCAACGTTACGCCAACCCGAAGCTGGTGGTCGCCGGACCGGATGAATTCTTTGCCTATTTGGAACAAAAATACGGTGAACAGTTTGCCACCTATCGTGGCGATTGGGCAGGAGGGTGGGATCTGGTGTCCCTGAATGTGCCGCAGAGCATGGGGATGAACCGACAGGCTCATGATCTGGCAGCGGCTGCGGAAAAGATCGCCACGGTCAACGATCTACTCGGACTTGACTCCTATAGCCGCTCCGTGTTTGACTCCGTGTATGCAAACATGCTGCAATTCGACGAGCACAGCGGCGGTGGCGCGCCGTGGCCAGGGCTCATGACTCCGGAGGAGACGCAGCGCCAGAGCGAGATCGCCGTGGGCTACGCCCGCAACGCCTTTGCCGGCTCTTTGTCTGAGCTCACGCAGGGGCTCCGCCTGATGGCTCAGCAGGTAGCTGCGCCTGCCCCCGCTATCGTGGTCTTCAACCCCTTGAGCTGGCCACGGAGCGATGTGGTACGGATGAGGGCAGATTCCCGATGGTCGGGCCAGGCCGTTCGTCTGGAGGACGCCGAAACCGGAAAGGTCATGCCGTACCAGTGGCTAACGGATTCGCTTCTGTTCTTAGCCGAGGATGTGCCGCCTTTGGGCTACCGCCTGTTTGTGTTTCGGGACGGCGGAGGGGAGATGGTCACAGGTCATGCACTGCGCACTCCTTCCAATGTGGAGCTTGAAAACGAATTCTTCCGCATCCGCGTTGACGCAAGCGATGGCCGGGTGGTCAGTATCTTTGACAAGACCTACCAGCGTGAGCTGGTCAATAGGGCCAGCCCTTTCCCCTTCAACGGGTGGCTCAAGGCGGAAGGGGGAGGTGAGATCGTCATGCCCATGGGGAGCGCACGCATCGACACCTCGGTGCGGGGGCCTGTGGCGCGTGCCCTGGTCATCGAGCGCTCCGGCACGCCGTTCGTGCGCAGCGAAATCTGGCTCTACCACAATTTACGCCGGGTGGAGGTGGTCAACACCATGGACCGCCGTCTCATGGACTGGGTGCCCAACAGCATCGGTTCGGAGTACTATGCCTACGTGTTTCCGTTCGCCTTGTGGGGTTTCCAGACCTATCTGGAAGGGCCGCACGGGGCCTGGAATCCGGAGACAGACCACCTGCCCGGTGCGCCCCGCGGCACCTTTGCCGTGCAGCACGGCGGGGGCATCACCGACGGGCAGTACCGCATCCTGTGGGCCATGCGCGAGCCGTTTGCCGTTGAGTTTGAGCGTTTCCATGGCGTGGAGAACACTTTTGCCCCGCGCGAAGCGACCCTGCTCTGCCGCTTCATCAAGAAGGAAGACGAGGGCCGCTTTGAAGGTGGGACCGTGGGGCCCATCGAGGCGGAACCTGGGACGAGTTCGCTCATCATCTCCACGTTTGCCTTCTGCGGCGACAGCGGGGGGTTCGACCCCGTGATCGCAAGCCAGTTCTGGTGGGGGCATGGTTCGGCTCTGCAGGGGTGTGAGGTGGTGCGCAACGAAGCCGGCGCATTATCGGCTCCGGCTGCCAGCTTCCTGTGGTGCGACCAGCCGCAGGTCATGGTGGTGGCGTTCAAGCGTGCTCACTGGGGTGGCGGCGCCATCGTGCGCTTGATGGAGCTGAACGGCAAGCCGGCTGAGGTTACCCTGCGCTCTGACGTGTTCCGCATGGGGGCCGCAACCATCACCGATGGCCTGGAGCACGACCTGGGCGGCGCAACAGTGGCCTCGGGTGGAGTACGTCTGCAGGTGGGACCTCGCGAAATCAAGACGGTACGCCTGTCTGAGCTCACCACAGGCGCCCTCCAGTATCCCCCTGAGAGCTCCCCTTGGGATTACCAGCTGGAGCAGAACTACCCAAACCCTTTCAATCCAGAGACAAGCATCTGTTATTTCCTTCCCCGCCCGGCAAAGGTGCACATCGCCGTTTTCAATACCAAGGGGCAGTTGGTCAGAACGCTCGTGGATGCCACCGTCCCAGAAGGTCGCCACGTGGTGCGCTGGCGCGGAGACGATGCCTCGGGCCAGCTATTGGCCAGCGGTCTCTACTTTTGCCGTATGACCGTCGCAGGGCAAGTCCGCCAGCGAAAGGTAATCCTGCTCAAATGAAATAGAGGGAGTCTACACGATGGGAAAAGAGCTGATCCTGAATGCGATACGTGGACAGAAGACGGAGCGCACCCCCTGGCTTCCTTTTGTGGGCTGCCATGGTGGAGCGCTCGTTGGGGTGGATGCAGCCACCTACCTGCGGTCTGCTGAGCTGATTGTCCGCGGGGTGACCGAGGCTATCCGGCTCTATCGGCCCGACGGGGTACCGGTCACGTTTGACCTGCAAGTGGAAGCTGAGGCACTTGGTTGTGAGTTGCAGTGGGCTAAGGAAAACCCGCCTGCGGTGGTGAGCCATGTGCTGGAGCAGAGGGAGCTGAGCCAGCTGCGGGTGCCTGAGGAGGGCGCAGGACGGATACCGACGGTGCTGGAGGCGACGCGGCAGCTTGCTCAGGCCGGCCACGACGTGGCCCTGTTTGGCCTGGTAACCGGCCCGTTCACCCTTGCCCTCCACCTGAAGGGGACGGCTATTTTCATGGAGATGTACGATCGGCCGGAGGCGGTAAAGGAGCTCTTGCAGTTCACCACCCAAGTCGCGATACGGATGGCTAGCCTTTACGCCGACGCTGGCTGCGACGTAATCGCGCTAGTGGACCCCATGACCAGCCAGATCTCACCGGAAACCTTCCGCGAATTCGTCTCGCCCTACGCAACCCGGGTCTTTGAAACCATCCGCGCCCGCGGCCTGCTCTCGTCTTTCTTTGTGTGTGGCCATGCGCAAAAGAACGTCGAAGCAATGTGTCAAACCGGCCCGGACAATATCTGCGTGGACGAGAATATTCCCCTGGATTTTGTCAAGAGGACCTGCCAGCAGTACGGAGTCTCCTTTGGCGGCAATATGCCGCTGACCACGGTGCTGCTCATGGGAAGCGAGGATGACTGCAGGCGCAGCGCCATCCAGTGCATGGACGTAGGCGGTGACACTGGCTACATTCTCGCGCCGGGCTGTGACCTCCCATACGGCACACCGAAGGCGAACCTTGTGGCCGTAGCCGAGGTAGTGCACGACCCCTACAAGCGCCAAGTGGCCAGAGAATTGCTCGCCAAACAGGAGGAGGTCACCGCGGCCATAAACCTTGCCGACTATGGCCGCACCGACCGTGTCATTGTCGACATCATCACCCTGGACTCGGAGGCCTGCGCGCCCTGCCAGTACATGGTGGAGGCGGTCAAAGCCGTGGCGCCGCACTTTGGCGATCTGGTACTCTGGCGGGAGCACAAGATCAAGCAGCGCGAGTCGGTGGAGTTCATGATGGGCTTGATGGTGCGCAATGTGCCCACCATCTGCATCGACGGGCAGATCAAGTTTGTGAGCATCATCCCTTCGCAGGAGGAACTGATTCGCGCCATTCAGGAGCGGATCAATGAGAAGCTGCACATGAAGCTGCGGGAGCGGCGTGGGCGGCTGCTGGTATTGGGAGGTGGGTGCGAGCGCTGTGAGCAAGTGTGGGCGAACGTGCAGCAGGCTGTGCGAGAGTTGGGCAGCACCGTGGAGGTGGAGCGCATCATGGACGAGGAGACGATCTACTCGTACGGCGTCTCAGCCACGCCCGCCATTATCACAGTGCGCGAGCAGGTGCGCGCAGCGGGGCGCGTGCCGTCTGTGGAGGTTATCAAGGAGTGGCTGAAGGAGCTGCAATGATCCCCACCATTTTGCTCACTGGGTTTCTCGGTGCAGGCAAAACCACCCTCCTCAACAGACTGATCGGCCACTATGCTGACCGCCGCCTCGTGCTCCTCATCAATGAGTTTGGCACAGTCGGCATTGACGGGCGCTTGCTTCGGGAGGGGAACTATGAGAAGGTGGAGTTGAACCGGGGCAGCCTTTTCTGCATCTGCGTGCGCACCGACTTTATCGCAGAAGTAGAGCGCATCGCCCAGGAGCTGCGGCCGGACCTGCTGCTCATCGAGGCCACCGGCCTTGCCGACACCAGCGAGATGGAAAAGATGCTGGCTCTGCCTGCGTTGCGCAGCTGCGTGCGGGTTACCGCCTGTGTCTGCGTGGTAGACTGCCAGACCTTCCCCAAGATAAAGGGCGTGCTCAGGGCACCGGTGTCCCAGGTGCGGAGCGCCGACCTTGTGTTAGTAAACAAGTGCGACCTGGTGCCGCCGGAGGTGGTGGAACAGGTCTCTGCCGCGGTGCAGGATTTGGCTCCGCATGCTCAAGTGCTGCGCACACAGTTTGCCGACTTTCCTCTGGAGATCCTAGACACGATCCGACGGCCGGAGGTCTCTGCTACTGGCCCCCCAGGTGAAGGGCGACCTGATCCCCTCTTCTCGTACACTCTTCAGGCGCAGGGCGACTTTGATAGGGAAAGCTGGGAACGCTTCGTGGCCTCCCTCGGGCCCGGTCTGACGCGCATGAAAGGCTTTATCTCACTGGAAGGACAGCACACCTACGTAGACGCCACCATGGCGAACATATCGTTGCACCACACCGGGAGACCGGCAGATGGGCGCAACGAAGTGGTGATCATTGGCCAGGGGTTGCAGAGGGCGAAGCTGGAAGCCTCGTTTCTCCAAGCTCTGCGCCGGATTTGAAGGCCTTCTCGAAAAGCGCAACAATTGCGGAGGTGGTCGTGACATCGAAAGAACGGGTTTTGACGGCACTTCGCCATCAAGAGGCTGATCGCATCCCAAAGTTCGAGCTTTGCGTCAACTCGCCGGTGGGGAGCAAGGTGCTTGGCCGGGATGCGTGGGTGGGAACCGGCGGCTACGTGATGGGCAAGCTCCGCAACGACATGATCCTGGCCGGGAAACGGCGGGAGTTCTATCAACGCTTCATCGAGGATACCATCGAGTTGTATCGCAAATTAGGCTATGACATCCTGGTCATCGACCCTTATGAGAGCGAGCATGACCTGAAGCCGAAGAAGGTGGGCGAAAACGAGTGGCGGTATGAGATTGGTGAGGGCTACTGGGCGCTCATGCGCTACCTGCCCGAAGAAGACCTCTACTACGAAGTCGACTCCAGCCTGCGCCACCAGGGTATGGACGGCTTTCGGGCCATGGTCAAGGCTATGGAGAAGCGTGGGCCGTCGCCCATAGTACCCGACGACACGATGTTTGAGGCGCTTGACTATGCCTTGGCCAACGCTCCGGACATGTTTGTCCTTGGACATTACGACGTGTATCTGCCCACCTTTTCCACGTGGCTGCCGGTGTTTTTGGAAGCCATGGTCACTGATCCAGGGCTGGTAAAGACGTATTTGGACATCGTGCATGAGAACAACTTTCCGCTGCTCATTGCGCAATTGGAACGCGGTGTCGATGGCATCGATGGGCGCATGGATTTTTGCGGCAAGAACGGCCCGATGTTCTCGCC
>JAPDPR010000078.1 GCA_034506335.1 candidate division KSB1 bacterium | reverse complement strand
GTGTAAGCGTGACCGGTGAGCTTGCCTGGATCGACCACCCGAATCTTGAAGTAAGCTTCGCTGCGGCGCGGCTCCTCATACACGACAAGCTCATTGGGGACGTACGTGTACAGACGGATGGGAAGCGCGCAGGAGCGCATCTGCCAACGGTACTCGCTATCAAAAAGCGAAAGCCCAACGTAAAGCGTTTTGCCGTTGGGGAGGTCGGGCTTTATGCGCACCATCAAACTGGGGTCATGGTTCACGCCCACTGTGTCTCCAGGGCCGATGCTTTCGAACCTGAGCCCCTGGATGAGTGTATCGACAGCCGGATCGTCACAGAAAGCAACGAGGTCAAGCACCCGCACAGAGTCACCGAAAAGGTTGACCACGGGCACCTGGAACTTGACCACCTCACCAGGATTCGCGATGCCGTCGCTGTTCATGTGATCAGCGACGATGCGCGGAGGCAGCGTTCTCCATCCTTCATCCGGCCCGGCGAGGTTGATAGCCCCCAGAATATGGGCGAAGACATGGTCGCGGCCATGCTCATCGAGCACGTGCAGATCGACGCGCAAAGCCTTATCCCGTGGCGGTGTCTCCCAGGTATTCCCATAGAAGCCATCGTTGGCGTGCGCGTCCTCATGCGCGCCGTCATCGTAAAGCTGCATGCGATGGAGCAACACACCGCTGTAATCGAAAAACTCCGCGTTGACCGCGCACACCCCTACTCTGCTTTCCACCTTCACTCGGAGTCCTACCTTTGCGTGGCTTCCCAACCCCAAGAAGGCCATTGCATTTGTCACGTCCACTGCGAATCCAGAGAGGAGTCCAGCACGCGCGTACCCCACCTCTCTTCTGAGTTCCACAATGCTCAACAGAGGATTCATCGCCCAGGCCACCGAATAAGCGTATATGATGCGTTGCGTATCGAGCGGGGCCAGGGAAAATGGTCCCGTGGCTTGCACGAAGTGGACATCGCAGGGGGGCGTGATAAGGTCGTCGAGCCAGCCCGTTCGCCCGATTGGGTCACCGGAATTCATGAAAGTCGTGGCCCGCCCTGTGACGGGGTCCATCAAAGGGCTACCATCCGAGAGCAGCCCTTGCATGTTATTATGCAACTGGTGGGCCCCTTGCTGGCTGTACCCTGGGTCGTGGTATGTGCGGTGGCCACAGTAGTACGCGATATTCGCGGATACACGAAGGTTCTTGGCGTCTTGAATCCGACCCCGGCGGAACTGGTAGGCCGTGTGCCCAGGGGCCGGCACCACTGGCCCTTGCAGCAGCGCGACTCCCCAGGCAGGTACTCGCATGCCGTAGATGCGGTCTGAAAGGCGCCTGTTGTATGCGTAGCTCAGGTCCAGGGTTGTGTCACACGCCGAACCATCGTCGTTGGCGTCTCCCACATCCGGATCCGCGAAAATGCCCACGTAGGCGTTTTCTATGGGCTCTTTACCCTTGTTGATGATCGTGTATTCAAAAAAGACCGTGCTATTCAGGGCCTCTCCGGGGCGAGAAAAGGCCCACGCGAGCACTTGCACCTCGACGTTGAGAGGTTTGGTATGGTACGCCAGATTATGGAGGTTCTGGTTGGCGTCGTTCATGACATACCAAAGGGTCACATCTCCGATTACCATCGGGGAACCATCAGGGTTAGTCGGCGCACCCTGAGCGGCAGGCCATTCGGCATAATCAGGATTGTACTGAGGGCTAGACGGGTTAGCGCTGTCCCCGGGCCGTATCTTGTAGACACGGTAAATCGGCAGCTGGGGGTCAGCCGGCGATCCATCAGGCAAGATCTGTCCGGGCTGAAACTCCGTATTGTAATCCGCGCAGGCGGTGCGTACCGCCCCGCTTACCAGACCAGAGATCCACAGGCCGGTGGCGTACGCTACAGTCTTCCCGCTCCCCGCAGGAAACTCGAACCCGGCGTTCCCGGTGACGGGGTCTCGCCCCAGCGTTCCGTCGTTGATGACCCATGTGCGCACGTCGTTAGCGTCCAGCTGGACTGCGTGGCGGGCCATCGGCCCAGAGGACAGGCCGGACTTTAGGCACGTGCCTCCTGCCGCGATGCCCGCGAGGCCAAACCAAAAAATAGCGGCCATTTTCACGTGCGACATGACACACCTCCTTCCCTCTTCCGGGAGGCTATGAGCCCCTCATTTTTTTCCCCACACGTCCACAGCAGTTCGCGCCACAAAAGCAGCGCGTCCGGCACCTCGGGCGCCCTTTCTCAGGCCATACCAGCGCACACTGCCGTGTCTGCTTGGGATAATATAAGAAAACCCGCGGGCCGCGTCAAGGGCCAATACGCCCTCCGCAGAAGAAAGCCACCAAAGCCTTCCAGGTCCTTGGGATCACTCTCTCCGGCCTACGGCTGCCTGCTGCCTGCCGCCTGCCTCTTGCCCTCAAAAGAGCTCCGAGGTGGGTGCCCCTTTCCTCCGGCTGCGCCGCAAATACCGACGCCAGCGCGTCGCAGGCTCTGAGGCAGCCCATCCAGGAATCTCCCGCAAAGTGCGCCGCCCCGAAAAACGCGAATGCTATCTCATCACTGCCTGGCGCAGGCGATTCTTCAGCCTCTTAATCTGCTTCCTGATCCTCCGCAGCGCCTCGTGGTCGTGGGCCTGGATGGCCGCATCGCGCTGGCGCTTGAGCGCACGAATCTTCATCTTGAGGGTAGTCTTCTCCGGGATCGCCGCCACGCGGTGCTCGTGCATGTCGATATTCAGCGCCTTGCACAAGGCCACCAGCAGATGTTCCTTGTTCATCTGCGTGTACCCCTGCACCGCTTCGTGCTCCAGCGTCTTGGCGATCTCCCTCAGCTCGGCGACTGTCTTGTGCTTGAGCTCAGAGTAGGTGTAGGTCATTTTACTCCCTCCTTAGTGGCAAGACTCTACTCCCTCGTCATTTGAAAGAACGCTTCCTGAGGCTAACACTCCGCCCTGCAGCCCGGTTACTACCCCCGGTCTGCCTTCTATTGTCGATGGCGCAAGCGGTCGACCACCACCGCCACAACGATTACAGCCCCGGTCACGACCTGGGTGAGCCAGGTAGGCCAACCGTTCAACTGGCACCCAGTGCGGATCACAGTCATAATCACGGCGCCGACCAGAGAGCCGAGGATCGAGCCCTCGCCTCCGGAGAGGCTACCTCCCCCGATGACGACCGCGGCAATCACATCCAGTTCTAGTCCCACGGCCGCGGTGGGGTCCCCTTGTTCCTGGTAGGACATCAGCATCACACCTGCCAATCCTGAGAACGCACCTGCTGCCGTGTAGACAAAGGTCTTGACGCTCTGCACATCCACCCCACACAGGCGGGCTGCCTGCTCGTTGGAGCCGACGGCGAAAATGCGCCTGCCCAGCGGCGTATAATGCAAGAATCCCGCCACGAGGGCGGCCAACATGAGCATCAGCCAGGCCCCCGGCGGCACAAGCATCCACCTGCGCTCTGCGGGCAAGGCCGCCAGTAGTTCGCTCAACCACGTCTGTCCCACGTTGACCGGCATGCTGTTGGCAAGACCTTTGGCCAGACCTCTGACAATGAGCAGCGTGCCGAGGGTAACGATGAAGGGAATGACGCGGAGCCGAGTTATCACCAGGCCGTTGATGGCACCGCACAGCGCCCCTGCCGCGATGCCGGTCACTGCAGCAAGGAAGGGGTTTGCCCCCCACAGTACCATCATTTGGGCTACCACCACCGAGCCGAGGGCAATGATGGAGCCGGCCGAAAGGTCAATGCCCCCCGACACGATCACCATGGTCATGCCAATGGCGGCAACACCCACGATCACCGTCTGCTGCACGATCGTCTCCACGGCACCAAGGGAGGCCATACGCGGATTGAGGACGGCGAAAAAGCCGAACACCAAGAACAGCGCAAGAAATGGCCCTAATCCGCTCAAGAGTCGACGGGGGGATACCGATGCATCGCTCTGTCCAGGCAGGTTGAAACGCATGACGGGCTTTATGCTCCTTCTTGGTTTAGGGTGGCGGCCTGCATGAGTTTTTGCTCATCAAGCTGAGCTATCGGGACTGCCGGGCCCAGGCGACCCCGGCGCATGACGGCAATGCGATCGCATACACCCATCAACTCCGGCAAGTAGCTGCTTACCAGGAGAATCGCCTTGGGTTTACGGTCCGGGCTCAGCGCACCGGTGGCCAGCCCGTCGATGATGCGGTACACGGTCGCCTTTGCGGCAACGTCGATGCCCTTCGTGGGCTCGTCCAAAAGCAACACATCCACATTGTGCACGAGCAACCGGCCCAGGGCCACCTTCTGTTGATTTCCGCCGGAAAGGTGGACCACGCGCTGCTCAGGATCGCGGCAACGAATGTCCAGTTCGTTGATAATCGACTGTGCGTCAGCCCGCAGCCTACCCCTGGAGAGAATTCGCAGAGGAGCCATCTGCCCCATTCTCGTCAATGTGATGTTCTCGGCCACGCCAAAATGGGGAACCAATCCCTCCTCCTTTCGGTCCTCGCTGAGGAACCCCACTCCTTGTGCCCACCTCCGCACTGGGGATGCCGGGCCGGCGTACAGTCCCACGCGGACTCGCCCCGAAACCACAGGGTCAAGGCCAAAGATGGCGCGCAGGAGCTCTGTTCTGCCGGCTCCCACCAACCCGGCGATACCAAGCACCTCGCCGCGGTGTAGCTGCAGAGAAGCAGAAACGGGCTTGTGTCGTCCGCGAAGACCATCCACTTCTAGGACCAGGTCGCCCCGTGTGCGCGGCGCATGCGGATACAGCTCGCTCACCTCGCGTCCCACCATCATGCGGACCAGCTGTTCGGTGGTCACATCTGCGGTACGGTGCGTTCCCACCACCTTGCCGTCCCGCAGCACGGTAAGCCGATCAGCAATTTGTTGCACTTCCTCCAGGAAATGGGAAATGTACACAATCGAGAGACCGCGCTCGCGCAGGGTGCGCAGGATGCCAAAGAGTCTCGCCGTTTCTTCCCGCGACAAGCTGCTGGTGGGTTCGTCCAAGATTAGCACTTTGCACCCAGAGGCAAGTGCGCGCGCAATCTCCACCAGCTGCCTGCCGTTCACGGAGAGGCGGTGCACAGGGGTCTCGGGAGCAAGGGCTTGGTCACCAAAGTGGCTTAACACCTGCATTGCCACGCGACGCATCTGCGCTCGATTGAGGAGCCCCCAACGGGTCGGTTCGGCACCCAAGACGATGTTCTCTTCCACGCTGAGATGGGGCGCCAAGGCAAGTTCTTGATAGATCATCGCCACGCCAGCGCGTTTGGCCTCCGCCGGGTTGCGCGGCCGATAAGCCTGCCCATCCAGGAACATGCAACCGGTGTCTGGGGCGAGGGCACCGGCGATAATCTTCATTAAGGTACTCTTGCCTGCGCCGTTTTCGCCCACCAGGGCGTGGATTTCACCAGGCCGCACCGCAAAGTCCACCCCGCCAAGGGCTACAGTGGCTCCGAACCGCTTGACTATCCCCTCCATTACGAGGCCACGGGACGTGCTCATTTGCCCAGCCATTTGCTCAAGTCCGGGTTGATCAACTCCTGGATGCGCGGTTCATCTATGTTAGCCCTGGTCACCAAAGTCACTCCTGTGTCGATCACCTTGGGCACAGCCTGACCCTGCAGGTGCTGACACAAGACCGTTACCCCCAAGTAACCCATGCGAAAGGGATTCTGCACGACAAGGCCGTCAATCTCTCCCTGACGCAGTGCTTCGACCAGCGGGGGGCTGGCATCGAATCCGATGAAGCGGACTTTGCCTGCCAGTCGCTGCCGACGCAACGCCTGCAACATGCCATAGGTGGAGGACTCGTTGGGGCAAAAAATGCCGTCGATTGTTAGCTCCCCGGCCGGGTCCTTGAAACGCATGAGAAGGTTCTCGCTGGCCTGCAGTGCCTGCGCCGCGGTGGCTCCTGCGTGCTGCTCGTCGCTGACGACGGCAATACCCGGACACTGGCGAACGATTTCCAAGAAGCCGGCCTCTCGGTTCTCAGTGCTTGCCGATCCTTCCATGTAGCGCAGCAGCACAACCCTGCCTTTCCTGTCCAACAGCTCTACCAACTCACGGCCAGCAATCCGTCCCCCCTCCCGATTGTCTGTGGCCACGAAGCTGATGTAAGAGTCAGGTGAGCCCTTCAAGTCCGAATCGATGATCACTACTGGCACACCTCGTCGTGCCGCGCTTTCCACTGGCCTGCGCAAAGCCATGGCATCCAGTGGGGCAAGCACGATGCCCGAGACGCGCTTCATCACTTGATTGTCCACCAAGGCAATCTGCTGCTGCCGGTCGTCTTCCTTCTCTGGGCCAAGCCAGTGGACATCTACGCCCAGCTCAGTGGCCGCCTTGACAGCTCCCGCGTGTACTGATTGCCAGAAGACGTGTGTGGTGCCCTTCGGGATGACGGCAATCACCGTCTTTCCTGCTGGATGCTCCCGGTGACCACAGCCCGCGAGCGCAAGGAAACAACCGAGCCAAAGAGTCCTTCTTCTCAACCTCATACTGTCCCTCCAGACCAGGTGCCTGCTCCGAATAAGCATGCCATTCCATTATACAGAATTTCCGGCAAAAAGTCAAGGGCCGCTATGGCGTTGGCAGCGTACCCGTTAACACCCACGGGTATCTCCCACTTTACCGCTCCCAAGCAATAAGCCTTGCGATTCTCCTCGCCGTTTTGTAACCTTACCTGGCCGAGGATGCAAGTCGGCGAGAGCTCATAGCAGGCGCACGGGTTCGCCCTGTGCGCCGATTGCGGCCAGAGTGGCAAGGCCTGTTCGTCGCCACGCTGCCCATGACCTGCCGCCCAGACGAAGCTCGCCCTCACCACTGATCCAGGGGACAGACACGGTGGCATTGTGGCGAGGCCGCTTTGGCGGGTAGTGCAAACCGCGACGTAGAACGCCGTTTTCTCGGCCCTGACAAGCAAAACAGAACAAGACGCATGGCACCCGAATTCTACGGAAAAACTGCTCTTCTGTCCCTCGTGATGCTCGTGTGGCACGGGCTCGCGGAGGCAGAAAACATTGGCGGTCTTGTGCTAGACCGCACCACGGCACAGCCCCTGGACAGCGTCCGCGTCGTCATCCTTGATCAAAGCCAAAAGCTCCTTGATTCCACCATGACCGACGCCAGCGGTCGGTGGCAGTGCCAGCTTCTGTCCCATACTCTTGAGCCTCATCTCGGCCCACCGACTCAGTTTTGGGTCTCGCCCTTCTATCCCAACCCATTTGCACTCTCTACTTGCCTTCAGGTGATCCTGCCTGAACCAGGGCCGCTGCGGATTGTGATACACGACGTGCTTGGGCGCCAGGTACATGAACAGACTTTTGCTCTTCCGGCGGGCCTCAGTGCGTTGCTGTGGGAAGGGCGCGGAAGTCCAGGAGTGTACGTGGCAACCATCACAGCTCGTGGGCAGAGGGTTCTACACAAGATGATTCAGCTTGGCTACGGCAGCGGGAGAGGCCTCGTACTGGTGCGTCCAGCACACCCCACATCTCTGCCGAGGGTCTCCAGACAAAGCGAAGAAAGGCTAAGCATCATCTTTCAAAAATTCGCTTATGTGCCGGACACGGTGGTTGCACCACCAGAAAGCTGTGCCACTCTGCTCACGTACCTGGAGACCGTGCATGCGCATGCAGTCGTAGCCGATTTGCACAACGACGTCCTGAACAAGGTAGCAGAGGCTGGGCCATACCACCTCGGCGACCTTCACACATACAACCACACGGATATTCCTCGCCTTGTCCTCGGTGGGATAGACGTGCAGGTCTTTGCCATCTGGATCGACCCTGAGCAATATGCACAGCAGCCGTTCCTCCGCGCGATGGAGTACGTGGCTCTTTGGCGAAACGAGTTGGCGCAGAACACAGACCGCCTTGGTCAGGCCACCTCTGCAGGGGAGATTGAGGGCCTTGTGCATCAAGGGCGGATTGCGGGGCTTCTTGCCGTGGAAGGCGGTCACGCGATCGAGAACTCGCTGGAAAACCTGCGCGCGCTCTATCGGGCCGGCGTCCGCATGCTCACCATCACGTGGAACAACAGCACCAGCTGGGCGGTGTCCGCTTCAGACACGCGCTCTGCCACCGTAGGTCTTTCGCCGTTTGGCAGACAGGTGATCGCCCTCATGGACTCCTTAGGCATGGTCATCGACGTCTCGCACACGGGCGAGCAGACCATTCGCGACATCCTGGAAGTGACCCGCAACCCCATCATCGCCAGCCATTCCGGCGCCCGAGCCCTGCGCGACCATGTGCGGAACCTGAAGGATGAACAGATCCTGGCCATTGCCTCCACCGGTGGGGTAATTGGCGTCGTGTTCTACCCCTCATTCCTGGCCCCATCAGGACAGCGGGTGAGTGTGAATACCGTGGCAGACCATATCGATTACATCGCGCGAGTGGCAGGTATCGACCATGTGGCCATCGGCTCGGACTTTGACGGGATAAGCCGAACCCCGCAAGGCCTGGAGGATTGTGCCCATCTGCCGAATCTCACCTGGACTCTGCTCCGGCGCGGATATACCAGAGACGAAGTGGAAAAAATCCTGGGCGGCAATTTTCTGCGTGTATTCAAGACCGTCTGTCAGCGCGCACGGAGTTGAGCAATCCCCCTCGCCTGGTCCCAAACCTACGTTTGGTCACGATGAGAGCCGGCACGTCTCGCGCACCACCGCCTGCCAGCGTTTTGCTTCCTCCTGCATGAGGGCCGGCCTTGCACTCTCCTTGGTGAGCGCCGAACCGCAGAAAATGCCATCCGGGTCGAGAGCGGCGATTCTCTGCAGGTTTTGAAAGGTGACTCCGCCGGTGTAGACGACGGTCAAGCCACTGAATGGGCCCTTCCAGGCCTTGGCGAGCTCCACGTACAGGGTCTGCCCGGCCACAGCAGGGAAAAGCTTGTACACCCACTGGTAGGGATAGAGAGTCTTGAGTTCTTCGAATGCGCAGCCATACAGTTCAGCCTTTTGGGCAAGCTGCTTGCCCACATCGCCGAGGCCGCCAGGCACCACCATTATGTCCCGTTCGACGCATGCCTGGACCACCGACGGCACATAGTCGGCCGAGACCACTCCGGCCACACCAATATCCATGGCCTGTTCCGCCTGGCGCGAAGTCATCACCGTACCGGCCAGCACGAGTGCGTCCGGATGCTTCTCCAGCACCGCGCGCAAGCCGTCTAGCGCCGCCGCGGAACGGAAAGCGACCTCCAACACCACACCCAATGGGTCCAGGGCCTCAAAGGCCGTAACGCATTCGCCCGGAGAGTGCGCGGTGAGGAGCGCAATCAGGCGCTGCTTCCTAAGCCGCTCGAAGACTTGCTGGGACCTGTGCATAGTTACCTCCCTAAGTCGTGCCCCCAAATCAGCGGATGATGTTGTCCCTTCGGAACTCGTTCCACACGTTTTCGAACCACGTATCCTCGCGAGGGATAGGCCGAACTGGCACCCATCGGCAACGCACACCGCCCGCTTCTCCCAGCTGGACCTCCAAGATGTGCTGGTTCACAAAGGCGTCCTTTTCGGTCAGGGAAAAGCGCCACTCATCGCCGAGTTCGGGACACGGGACCATTCCTGAGGGATCCAAGACCATGTAGGACCCTCTACTCCGCCCGCCCTTGTGCAGGTACTCCTTCATTGCTTCAAGGTAGACCGCATGCGTGAGACAGAGGTCGAGGTTCCGGAAGGCCTCTGGCAGTTCCTCCGGATGCTTAACACCCAGGCGGCTGCGCAGACGTTCGAGCTGCTCCCACGCTTCAGAGCAAGCCTTACTCACTCCGTCCACGCTGCGAATATGTGCGCCGTAGGTGGACATGCGTTGTTGGAGCTCCGTGCGGGCACTGCTGTGCAGACCGTGGTCCCGACTTTCATCCCTCAGCATTCGTTGCGCGAGCTCTGCCTTTGCCGCGACCTGCCCCTCAACAACTGCCACGAACTGCGCATCGCTCAGCGGTTCTTCCCTGTATCGCTTGGCGATAAAAGTGGCGGCACGCATGCTCCCCACCTGCCCGGAATTGAGCGCTGAACCCCCAGGACGGTACACACCATGCGTCCCGTTGACCTCTCCAACGGGAAACAGATGCTTGATATTGGACTCCCACCAGATATTGCCCTGCAGTCCGCCATTGTTGTGCTGCGCGCACACCGCAATCTCAAGCGGGCCTCGCGTGATGTCGATGCCATGGCTGCGATAAAGATCGATGGCAGGCTGGTTCATCTTTGCAAGGCGCTGGATCGGTGTGGGCAGCAGCGCGCCAGAACGCTCTAAATAGGTGCGGGCCTCCTCCGCCAGACAATCAAATGAGAAGTCATCCAGCACTCC
Organism: candidate division KSB1 bacterium; assembly: GCA_034506335.1. NCBI lineage: Bacteria > Pseudomonadati > Candidatus Zhuqueibacterota bacterium. Next base: position 347 of record JAPDPR010000078.1, on the reverse strand, counting down.
AGCACCGCTCGGGTTTCGTGTAAAGTCCATGAATACCCTTCTGCCCTTGCGGACCGTTTCCTGGTAAACCAGGAGGTCAATCAACGAGGAGCCGTGGTTTGGCACTTTGCGCGCGTCGAATGGCCATTGATAGCCTTTGAGAAAGATGGCTGTGGCAAGAGCTCCCATGGAGGGGAAATAGCTGTTGAGAAACTCCCGCTCGTCGCTCCCATCCGGCGCGGTGGAAATGTAGCGAGGGATTACCTGTTGGTACGTTCCCGAGACGTTCCAGCGAAAGCCAATTGACGCCAGACCGTATTGCCACTCGGTGAGGTTTTGGGCAATGGCCCCGATTTCCAGTGCCATGC
>JAPDPR010000077.1 GCA_034506335.1 candidate division KSB1 bacterium | reverse complement strand
AAGAGAAAGTCGACCGGATCGACGTCTATTCGCGCGTATCGCCGAGCCATAAGCTGCGTGTGGTGACCGCACTGCAGAAGCGCGGGCACGTGGTCGCGATGACCGGTGACGGCGTCAACGACGCGCCGGCGCTGAAAAAGGCCGATATCGGGGTGGCCATGGGCATCACCGGCACCGATGTCAGCAAAGAGGCCGCGGCCATGACCCTCACCGATGATAATTTTGCCTCCATCGTGGCTGCGGTGGAGGAGGGGCGGGGCATCTTTGACAACATCAAGAAGTTTCTCATGTACTTGCTCTCCTCCAATGTGGGCGAGATCGGGTTGATGGCAGGAGCACTGCTGGCCGGCTTGCCGTTGCCCCTCAGCGCCGTGCAGATTCTCTACGTTAACCTCGCCACCGATGGATTGCCGGCGCTGGCACTTTCTGTGGACCCGCCGGCCCCTGACCTTATGCGTCGGCGCCCACGTCGGCCCCGCGCCGGCCTTTTTACTCGTCCCGTGTTAGCACTCATGGCGGTGGCTGGCATCTGGTCGATGCTCATCAATCTGGGGCTCTTCTCCTGTGCCCTGCGCAGCGGCCGCCCCCAGCAAGAGGCCATGACTATGGCCTTCGTGTCGCTGATCGGCATCCAGTTCTTCAAGGCGTACAACTTTCGCTCCGACCGCCACTCGGTGCTTTCGCGCCCCCTGGCCAACAAGTGGCTGAACTTGGCCATCGGCTGGGAGTTGGCCCTGCTCTGCCTCATCGTCTACGCGCATCCGCTGCAGCGAATTTTCGGTACTTATGCGCTGCCGCTGAGAGATTGGCTCATCGTGGGGGTAGCCACGTGCACGGTGTCGATCATCCTTGAGGCGGCGAAGGCCTTAATAAGGCGCGGGGTAGCCGGGCCACTGGAGTGAGTTGCCATCCAACTGTCTGGTGAGGACCAAGGAGGGAGGTGAAGGGTGAGTGAGTCGCTGCAGGCACTGGGTGCGGTGACACCTATTGTCGTGGCAGCGGTGCTGCTGGTCGGGTTTCGGATGCCGGCAAGGCAATCCATGCCCGTGGCTTACGCCCTGACGTTATTCCTCGCTTGGACAGTATGGCGGGTCTCGCCGCGCGTATTGGCCGCCTCAACCGTACAGGGGCTCTTCATTACCTTTGACCTCCTTTACATCATCTTCGGGGCTCTCCTGCTGCTCAATACCTTGCAGCGCTCAGGGGCGCTGGCCGCCATCCGCAGTGGCTTTACCCAGCTCAGCGCAGACCGCCGGGTGCAAATAATTCTGGTTGGCTGGCTCTTTGGTGCCTTCATTGAGGGCGCTTCGGGGTTTGGTACGCCTGCGGCCATTGCCGCCCCCCTCCTGGTCGGGCTCGGTTTTCCGGCGATGGCGGCAGTCATGATAGGCCTCATGGTCCAAAGCACGCCGGTGACCTTTGGCGCAGTAGGCACACCCATCCTTGTCGGGGCGCGCGGCGGACTTGCGAGCCCAGCCCTGGAGCAGACCATGGCAGGTGTGGGCGTCACCATGGATGGCTACTTGCGGGCTATTGCAGCCCACGCCGCAGTGCTGCACGCAGTGGTGGGTTCATTCATGCCGTTGCTGATGGTTGCCATGACCACCCGTTTCTTCGGGGCCCGGCGGTCCTGGCGGGAGGGATTGGCAGTTGCGCCCCTAGCACTGCTGGGCGGAGTGGTGTTTACCCTGCCATACGTCTTTACCGGGGTCTTCCTCGGACCGGAGTTTCCGTCCTTACTCGGTGCACTTGTGGGTTTGGCAGTGTTTGGCCTCATTCTGCGCGCGCGCCTGCTGATCCCCCGTGTCCCTTGGGATTTTCCGCCCCCGGCCGACTGGCCTGCGGAGTGGCAGGGCAGGGTGCGCTCAACACCCACGGAGTGCGTCGCGCGTCCCATACCCGCGTCGTTAGGCTGGGCACCCTACGTGCTCTTAGCGGGGCTGCTGGTGCTCACCCGCCTGCCATACATCCACCTGGGTGCACTTTTGCAGCGCGTTGTAGTGAGGTGGCCGCACATCTTCGGCACACCCCTAAGCGCGTCCTCGCAACCTCTTTATCTCCCAGGCACGCTCATGGTGCTTGTCGTGTTGGTCAGTGCGCTCCTGTACCGCTTACCGCCGCGCCAGCTTGCCTTGGCGTTGCGACAGTCCGCCTGCACCCTCTACGGTGCGGGTTTTGTGCTGGTATTCACTGTGCCCATGGTGCGCATCTACATCAACTCGGGGCTGAACGACGCCGGACTGGCGAGCATGCCGGTCGCACTCGCGACATGGGTGGCACTGCATGTGGGAAAGCTCTGGCCCCTTCTGGCTCCTTCCGTGGGAGCCTTGGGGGCCTTTATCGCCGGAAGTAACACGGTGAGCAACCTGATGTTCTGCTTGTTCCAACATGGCGTTGCCAGTGCCCTGCACGTATCTGGGGTGCTGGTGGTGGCTCTGCAGGCGGTGGGTGCTGCCGCAGGCAACATGGTGGCTATCCACAACGTGGTGGCCGCTTCCGCCACGGTGGGGCTTCTCGGCAAAGAGGGGGTAACGCTGCGCAAGACTTTCTTGCCGACTGCTTACTACCTCGTGGCGGTAGGCCTTCTGGGCATGGTTGGCGCCTATAGCCTGCGCCTTTTTGACCCGGTGACTATGTGAGGCCATCAAGCGTGGAATTTCTAATAGGTTCTGCAGCGTAGCGATGGCCAAAACCGCAAAAAAACCTTTGCAAGTTTGGCCAAAAGGCGGTATATTTTAGTTCGGCGGTGCCACCGGTGGGAGGTGGGTGCCAAGCGGAGGAGATGGGCGATGGAAGTCAAGCTTGAAACCCTGATTGAGAAGATCAAGAAGGAGGGCATCGAGGAGGCCCGGCAGACGTCCGAGCAGATCGTGGCGCAGGCGCAGGCGCAGGCGGCGGCTACTGTTGCCCAGGCCCAGGAAGAAGCTGCGCGCATCATAGCTCAGGGCAAAGCCGAGGCCGAGCGATTCCGCCGCAATGCCGAACTGGCGCTGCAGCAGGCGGCGCGGGACACAGTGCTCAGTCTCAAGGAGCGCGTCAGCGAGCTCTTCGACCGGGTCTTCAAGCAGGAAGTGGCACAAACCCTATCACCAGAGTTCCTCAGCCAGCTTATTCAGAGCCTGGTCAACCAGTGGGCCCGGGACGGCTCAGCGGAGGTAGTGGTGAGTGCCGAGGACAAGGAAAAGCTTCAGGCACTGTTGTTCGCCGGGGTGCGTCAGCAGCTTCGAGATGGCCTGGTGCTGCGGGTGGGAGATTCGGTGAGCAAGGGCTTTCGCATCGGCCTGCGGGGCGAGGATGTCTACTACGACTTCACCGACGAGAGCATCGCCGAGGTGCTCAAGTCGTTCCTCAACCCCACGCTGCAGGCGCTGCTGAACGGCCAGAACAATGGATAAGCACTACTACCTCGTTTCCCAACTGCCCACGCTCTACTTCGACCGGGAGACGTACCTAACCGTAGAGTCATTCCTCCAGGAGGCGGCCAAGTGGTTGTCGCCGGCGGAGTATGAAACGCTGGCCGCCATTGACATCAACGATGTGACCATTCCGCGCCACTGTCCGGCAGTGCTGGCCGGGTACAAAGAGTTCGAGCGCCGTCTCCGCGCTGACATCGCCTCTTGGCGGCAGGCACAACGCACCGGGCAGGAGTACAAGCCATCGACTTTCCCCGCAAGCCTCCTGCGTGAGGGCACCCCCCTTGAAGTGGAAAAACGCCTTTTGCGCCTGAGATGGGACTTTATCGAGCAGCAAGAGAGCGAGCACCATTTCGACACTGACTTCTTGATCCTCTACATGCTCAAGCTACAGATTTTGCGTCGGCTCTTCACTTTCAACAAGGAAAAGGGGATGGAACTATTCACAAGGCTGTGTGAGGTGGAGGCATGAGTGCGGCGGTGGGCAAGATCATCGGCGTCAGCGGCAACATGGTGGCCATTGCCGTCGATGGAAGCGTGATGCAGAACGAGGTGGGCCATATCCTTCACGGCGAGGAAGAGCTGGTCGCCGAGGTAGTACGCATCAACCGCGACGTGGCCTACGTGCAGGTGTTTGAGAGCACAAAAGGGCTTAAAGTCGGGGATCAGGCGCGCTTCGCGGGGCACTTGCTTTCGGCGGAGTTGGGGCCAGGGCTGCTGGGGCAGATCTACGATGGTTTGCAGAACCCTCTGCCGCAGCTGGCCGCAGAGTTTGGCTTCTTCTTGCCCAGAGGGGTCAAGAGGCCTGGCCTTGACTTGGAAAAAAAGTGGGCTTTTACTCCTTTGGTGAAGAGGGGTGATGTGGTGCGGGCAGGCATTCCCTTGGGCTATGTGCCGGAAGGGATCTTTAAGCACTACATCATGGTGCCCTTCGACCTGCGCGGCGACTACGTGGTGGAGGAGATCGCTGACGCCGGCAACTATACGGTCACGGAGACGGTGGCGTCCCTGCGGGACCAGGCCGGCAAAGTGCTTTCTCTGACCATGTCCTTCCACTGGCCGGTCAAGATCCCCATCCGTGCCTACCGGGAACGGCTGGTGCCCAAGGAGACCTTTATCACCCGCGCGCGGATCATTGACAGCTTCTTCCCCGTGGCGAAAGGGGGCACGTTTTGCGTACCCGGTCCATTCGGCGCCGGCAAGACCGTGTTGCAGCAGCTCATTAGCCGCTACGCCGATGCCGATATCGTGATCGTGGCGGCGTGCGGGGAGCGGGCAGGGGAGGTGGTAGAGACCCTGCGGGAGTTTCCGCACATCGAGGACCCCCGCACCGGTCGCTCGCTGATGGAGCGGACCATCATCATCGTCAATACCAGCGCCATGCCGGTGGCAGCACGCGAGGCGTCGGTGTACACGGCGGCAACGCTGGGCGAGTACTACCGCCAGATGGGCCTGAACGTGCTGCTCCTTGCCGACTCGACCTCCCGCTGGGCGCAGGCCATGCGCGAGATATCCGGTCGTCTGGAGGAGATCCCCGGCGAAGAGGCATTCCCTGCTTACCTTGAGTCGCGCATTGCCGAGTTCTACGAGCGGGCTGGACTGGTGGTGCTGCCGAACGGGCAGATGGGCAGTCTCACCATTGGGGGGACGGTGAGCCCGGCAGGCGGCAACTTCGAGGAGCCGGTCACCCAAGCAACCCTCAAAGTCGTGGGCGCGTTCTTGGGGCTGAGTCGGGAGCGCGCCAATGCCCGACGGTTCCCCTCCATTGACCCCCTGGACAGTTGGAGCAAGTACGACAGCTTCATCCCCGCCGACCAGCTGCGCGACGGCAAACAGATCCTGGTGGCCGGGAACGAGGTCCGGCAGATGATGATGGTGGTGGGCGAAGAGGCCACCTCGATCGACGACTTTGTGGTCTATCTCAAGGCCGAGTTTCTCGATGCCGTGTACTTACAGCAGAACGGCTTTGACCCCATCGACGCCGCCTCCTCAAAGGAGCGGCAGCAGTATGTCTTTGCCAAAGTGCACAAGGTGCTTGTGAGCAATTTCTCCTTCGCGAGCAAAGACGAGGCGCGGGAGTATTTCTATCGGCTTCGTCAGCACTTTATCGACTGGAACTACCTGCCGATGGATGCGCCGGAGTTCAAGACTCAGGAGCAGGCAATCGATCGACTTCTGGAGGAGCGCAGCGCCCATGCGAAGAGTCTGTAGCAAGATTCTCCAAGTTGTGGGCAACGTTATCACCGTGCGCGCCACGGATGTTGCCTATGAGGAACTGGCCGAGATCACGACGCAGCGGGGCAAGTCGCTGGCCCAAGTGATCAAGCTTGACGGTGACCTGGTCTCCTTGCAGGTCTTTGCCGGAAGCCGCGGGATCTCCGTCGACGACGAGGTGCGCTTCCTGGGCCACCCTATGCTGGTCACGTTTTCGGAGAACATGTTGGGGCGCGTGTTCGACGGGGCGGGCATGCCACGTGATAAGGGACCGCAGCTGACCGAGCATCTAATCCCGGTGGCCGGTCCACCGGTCAACCCCTACAAGCGCATCATCCCCAGGAGGATGATCCGCACCAATATCCCCATGATCGATGTGTTCAACTCCCTCGTGGTCTCCCAGAAACTGCCCATCTTCTCCGTATCCGGCGAACCGTACAACGAGCTGCTTGCCCGTATCGCCTTACAGGCAGAGGTGGACATGATCATTCTCGGGGGCATCGGTCTCAAGTACGACCAGTACATGTATTTCAAGACGGTGCTGGAGGAGGGAGGAGCGCTCTACCGCTCGATCTTTTTCATCAACACTGCCGCCGACCCCATTGTGGAGAGTCTCATGGTGCCGGACCTCTGTCTGGCGGTGGCAGAAAAGTTCGCTTTGCAGGGCAAAGATGTGTTGGTGCTCCTCACGGATATGACCAACTTTGCCGACGCCTTGAAAGAGATCTCCATCACCATGGAGCATGTGCCGTCCAACCGCGGCTATCCAGGCGACTTGTATACGCAACTGGCGCAGCGCTACGAGAAGGCGGTGGACTTTGAGGACGCCGGGTCGATCACCATCCTGGCGGTGACTACCATGCCGGGCAACGATGTGACTCACCCGGTGCCAGATAACACCGGCTACATTACGGAGGGCCAGTTCTACCTCCACGGCGGGCGCATCGACCCCTTTGGCTCCTTGAGCCGCCTCAAACAGCTGGTGAACAAGAACACGCGCAAGGACCATCGCGCCATCATGGATGGCATGATCCAGCTTTATGCGCAGTACAAAGAGACCGAGGAGAAGCGAGCGATGGGCTTCCGCATGAGCACTTGGGACAACAAGCTGCTCAAGTACGGTAAGCTTTTCGAGTCCCAGATGATGGACCTTTCGGTCAACATCCCGCTGGAGAAGGCACTGGATTTGGGGTGGCAGATTCTGGCCCAATGCTTCCGACCCGAGGAGACCGGACTGCGCACGGAGCTCATCAAAGAGTTCTGGCCGGGGATAGCGGAGCGGAAAGCGGCTGCTGTGGAGGCGGAGAAAGAGGAAGTTGCCGTAGAGGCTGCCTCCGAATAGCGGGTTGAGGACATGGCTAAGGTCAGGCTGACCAGGATTGAGCTCAAGAGGCAGAAGGACAACCTGCGGCGCTTCTTGCGCTATCTGCCGACGCTGGAGCTGAAGAAGCAGCAGCTCTTGCAGGAGATCCGTTCGTTGCAGCGCACACGCGAGGCGCTGGTGGCAGACATCGAGCGGGTCAACGGCGAGGTGCGCCAGTGGGCGGACGTCTTTGCCGAAGAGGTCGGGTTGCCCGGTCTGGTGCGGGTGGCAGAGGTAGTCACCGACACCGGTAACATCGCCGGCATCGACATCCCCCTGTTCAGCTCAATCCGCTTTGAAGATGTGCCCTACGACCTTTTCACCACACCGTTGTGGGTGGACCGGGCCATTGCGGTGTGCAAGGAGCAGATCGAGAGACGGGTTCGCCTGGGCATCTTGGAGCGGCAATTGGCTATCCTCCAGGAGGAGCTGCGCGTGACCATCCAGCGCATCAAGCTCTTTGAGGAGATCAAGATCCCGGAGGCGCAGGAGAACATTCGCGTCATTCAGATATTCCTGGGCGACCAGATGACTGCCGAAGTGGTGCGAGGCAAGATCGCGAAGGCGAAAATCGAGAAGCGGCGCGAACAGTGATCGTCAAGATGAAAAAGGTGACCCTCCTGGTGCGGGCAGCGGACCGGGAGGAGGCGGTGACGCGGCTACGCACGCTTGGGGTTGTGCACGTCCAACCGGTAGCGCCCCCGCAGTCGGAGGATGTTGCGCGACTGGAGAGCGAGCTGGCCGAAGTGGAGCGCGCCCTAAGCCTCGTGGGAGCGGAGGCGGCAGAGCGAGCTGAAGAGGTGGCTGAACCGGCGCGCCTGGTAGGCCACATCCTTGAGCGCGCCCGCCAACGGGAGCAGCTCCTCCGCGAGTTAGAGGAGCTCCGGGACCAGCACCGCTGGTTCGAGCGCTGGGGACGGGTGTCATTGGCCTCTGTGCAGGAGCTGGCGCGGGCAGGCATCGTGCTCCGTTTCTATGTGGGCGAGCGCCAGGCAGTGCGCGCGTTGCCGCCGGAGAAGACCATCCAGGTGGTGCGCGAAGAACAGCAAACCGTGTACTTTGTCTACTTTGCCACCTCGTCCGATGACCGGCTGGAGTTCAGGGAGGAGCCCATGCCGGAGGTAGAGGTGGATGCCTTAGAGGCCCAGATGGCCGAGGCGGAGGAGGCCATCGCGGCTATCGAGCAGGAGCTGGCTGCGTTGGCGCGCCATCGCCCTGCACTGGGCAGATACCAGCAGCAGCTCACCAAGCGCCTGGAGTTTGGGCGGGTCCTGGCCGGCATGGGCCAGGCCGAAGAGATCGCCTTCCTGCAGGGATTTTGTCCCGCAGAAGAGGTGAAGCGCGTGACCGCTGCCGCTGACCGCGAAGGGTGGGCCTACACTGTGGCAGACCCGGACAACCCAGAGGAGGTACCCACGCTCATCCGCAATCCGCGGTGGCTGCGCATTGTGGAACCGGTGTTCAAATTCCTGGGGACCGTGCCGGGTTATGCAGAGCACGACATCAGCTTCTGGTTCCTACTGTTCTTCAGCGTCTTCTTTGCCATTCTGATCGGCGACGCCGGCTATGGTGTGCTCTTTTTGGCCGCCACGTGGTTGGTGCGGCGCAAGGCTCGTCAAGCACCCCGTGAACCGTTCTTGCTCATGTACGTACTGAGTTTTGCCACGCTCATGTGGGGGGCCATCTCTGGCAACTGGTTTGGCGTACCCCAAGTGGCACAGCTGCCCGTCCTGAAGCGGCTTATCGTGGATCCGGTGAATGCCTTCGCCACGGACAACCAGGATTTCATGATGTACTTCTGTTTTCTCATCGGGGCATTGCACCTCACCGTGGCGCACGCCATGAACGCGTTCCGGCTGCTCAACTCGCTCCGCGCGTTGGCACAAGTGGGATGGATAGCCATCGTTTGGGGGCTGTTCTTTACGGCTGGACGTCTGGTGCTGGGCAAGAGTGGGCCATCGGCCACCGTGATTTTGGCTCTTGTGGGCGGGGGTACAGGGCTAGTCCTCCTATTTGCCAATGCGCAGCGCAAGTTTTTCAAGGGAGTGTTGCAGTCGTTGGCCGAGACACCGCTGAGTGTAATCAGTTCGTTTTCCGACGTGGTGAGCTATCTGCGTCTGTTCGCGGTCGGCTTTGCTTCGGTGACCGTCGAGTCCAGTTTCAACGAGATGGCCCTGAGCATGGGGTTCAACTCTGTGCTCCGCGGGTTGATCGCCGCGTTTATCCTCTTTTTCGGGCACTCCTTGAACATAGTGCTGGGGTTCATGGCGGTGATCGTGCACGGGGTGCGTCTCAACATGTTGGAGTTCTCTGGCCATTTGGGTATGCAGTGGTCTGGACGGCCCTACCAGCCGTTCCGTGACTGAGGGGCTGGCAAAGGAGAGAGGAAAGGAGATGGAGTATGGTGCAGGGATTTGGTGACATGAGTGTTTCGTTGGCCTTGGCGGCGGTGGGTTCGGCGTTGGGCGCAGGTGTGGCAGGGATGTCGGCGGTGGGAGCCTGGAAGCGCGCCTTTGCCCAAAACAAGGCCGCGCCCTTTATCATGGTGGCCTTTGTGGGTGCCCCGCTGTCGCAGACCATCTACGGCATGATCCTGCGCAACGCCATCCGCAGCGCCAATCTCCCCCCCGAGACCTACCTACACCAGATTCTCCTCGGGGCCTTTGCTGGCTTTGCCATGGGCATGTCCGCCTACATGCAGGGTAAGGCAGGCGCCAAAGCCGCCGACGCCCTTGGGGAAACCGGCAAGGGTTTTGGTCAGTACATCATGGTGCTGGGTATCATCGAGACCGTCGCACTGTTCATCATGGTGTTCACTCTGGCCGCCATCCCGAGGGCTTGAGCCGTTACCACCTAGTCACCGGCCCGAACACGAGGCGGTAATGCCCGGTGAGCCACCCTCTTCCGCGGTTCGACAGGTGGCCTACGCGCTGGGGGCAGTAGGGCGCGTGAGTGTTTTGATTATGGTTTCCGTGGGGGGGCCCTTGGCCCTTGGCTTGTGGCTGGATCGCACCCTGAGGACCTCCCCTTGGCTCTTACTCGTGGGCATGGTGGTTGGGGTGGTGCTGTGTGTGGTGAGCGTCGCTCGTGTTTCGCGCATGCAATGAGAAAAAGCAGAGTGCGGGCTATATGAGCAAACGAGCGAAAGTCCTTCTTGTCGTACTGGCAGCAATAGCGCTGGTGGTTGCGGGCAACTTGTTTCTACGCTTCCATCTGCCTCCGGTCATGATTCGCCCTGAGGCGATCCCAGGGCTTAAGGTGGGCGGAGTGCAGGTGACTAATACCCTGCTCACCGCACTGCTGGTGGATGTGATCCTGATTGTCTTGGCGGTTGCGGCTACGCGGCGCATGCGTCTCGTTCCGTCGGGGGTGCAAAACTTTGTCGAATGGGTGATCGAGACCCTCTATCGCCTCACCGAGTCGGTGGCAGGGGCCAAGTGGACACCGCGCTTCTTTGCCGTCGTAGCCACCATCTTCCTGTACGTGTTGGTCTCCAACTGGTTCGGGCTCCTGCCCGGGCTTAGTGCTTTCGGTGTGGTGGAGGAGCACCCTGCAGCTACCCAGGCCCATCATTCTGCGGCCTCCCTTGGCAGCCATGAGCCCGGCCCGGCGGAGGTCATCGTGCCACTCTTCCGTT
>JAPDPR010000076.1 GCA_034506335.1 candidate division KSB1 bacterium | reverse complement strand
GACGCCCCACTCCACGTCAACGGTCCCCCACTCCCTCGCACCTGCACCGTCGAACTCGCCCCCAACGTGTCCGGCACCGTCGCCGTGTTCGCTAAGAACGTAACCCGGACAGGGCCAGTGCTGGTCACGCGAATAGGGTTATCCAGCTTGATGTCGTAATAGCTGCGGTCGGTGAAGTCCAAAGCCGCGTTCGTCACGAAGTATCCGATGTTGAAATTCCCTGACCGATTACCAATGGTCATTTCGACCGTCACATCCACGTACCCGGTATCCAGGGTGGAAGCGTAAGCGTTTTTGCCCTGGTAAACCACCCACTTCATATCCGGACCACTGGGGTAGTTCTGCTCCAGTGCCGGCTCCCAATAATCCACCTGGCCGCCTGGATCCCCGTCTGCCATCTCCGCGGGCAAGTACGTGGCGTAATCCGGGCCAAAGTCGCCAGAGTAGTAGACCGAGTCAACGCTCCAGTCATTGGGTACCAGCACGGCAAAGATCCCATGGTGGGCATTTGCATCCGTGCCCTCGGTGCGAACCTCGATGGTCACGACAATCTTCGAGCCAGTGGTAGCCGTAGTAACTTGGTCGATGCTGAGGATGGTAAAACACCCGCTAATCAGCGGCAAGGCAACAGCAAGGGTGAGCAATCCTACGATGTTCCTACGTGCCATCTGACACCTCTCTGTTCAGTCACTTCATTCACGCCGGGATCTGAACCTCCCGACCTCTCTTGTGCGCAGGCAAATTCCTGCTCATCACACATCGCGCACTGGTTTCCTGACGCCCCTGGTACCACCTCCTTTCGTTCATTGTGCTCCACTATTCCTGTGGACAGCCTCTGGAGCACTCACGGACATACACGCGGTCAAAAGCTTACCGAAGCCCCGACCATGTGCACGGCTTCGAACAGGCCAAAATCCGCGAAGGCATACTCGAATCTCCAGGCCAGACGCGGGTCAAGGGCCAGGTGGACCCCTACGCCAGCAGTGAGGCCTTCCTCGCTTGTGCTCCGAAAAAGCGACTTGTAACCGCAGCGCAACTCCAACAGGCGAAAGAGCTCCAACTCGGCGCCTACGTTCACTGTCTCGGTGTTGTCGCTCGGTCTGAAGGCGTCTGCCGCCACAGTGAGGCGATAGTTCGGCCGTCGCAGCGCGTCCATCGCCAGGCCGACGCGGAAGAACAACGGCAGAGGCCAAGTCTCCGTCTTGAGCTTGCCCACAATGGTCTCGTTGTGACCAATGTGCTCCGGATCAAGGTCCACGCGCTGCCACAAATCGCGACCGTCATGGCGCATGTCGGTGCCAAAGTTGCTGATGCTCATCCCGAGACGCAGATCATTGAAATGCGTGACGAACAAAAGCCCCACGTCCAGCGCGAGAGCACTGGCTGTCTCGTTCCACAGCTTCTGCTGGATATACTTGACACTGCCGCCAATGGAGAAGCGGTCCGTCAGGTTTCGGCAATAACTTAGGGAGGCGGCGATATCGCTTGCCCCCCATCGCTCACCCGTCCCTTCCGGGAGGTAAACGGTGGTGACCTCCTCTTCGCCATAGTCGAGATGGGTGAGGGACAGCCCCACGGCGTTATCGGCATCCAACTTGAGGCCAAGGCCCACCCAGTTCAGATCAGTGCCCAACAGCCAGCGCGTGTGCGCCACCACGAGCTGGGAGCTGGGCATCTGAGAGAGGGCGCCGGGGTTGTAGTACAGACAGGTAGCATCGTTGGCGACGGCGGCAAAGGCACCTCCCAAGCTGGTCGCGCGGGGCCCCACACTGATGCCCAAAAAGGGCACCGCCGTGGTGCCAACCTTAGATTGCCCACCTGCCGAGCCAATGACCCCTACGGCTAGGAGGCTGACCACCACATGGTATGCGCCACGTGCAATTCGCATTGCTCACTCCCGTTTACGATTCTCAGCGCCTGCTGCTACTTTACAATGGCAATCTTGCCGCTCTTCTTACCCACGGGCGACTCCACCACGTAGAAGTAGATGCCCGCGGCCACATCCAGGTTTTCCTTGGTTTTCAGGTTCCAGGAGACGGCTCCGTCGTGGATGTTGCCGTCATGCTCCAAAGTCACCACGTGTTCTCCCCGCGAGGTGAAGATGTGCACCTTAGCCCTGGCCGGCAGGTGGATAAAGTCCATTTTCCTTTCCCCCCGCCCGCTTACTACCGCTGGCGGCAGGGGCAACTCATGAGCGGTCGCCGCCACATACGGGTTGGGCACCACCTTCACTCGCTCCAGCTCGCGGGAGGCTTGCTCTTCGCTCACAATTGGTCGGGCAGTCGTGAACTCGAACACGTCGCCGGCGCGGAAAGGCTTGCGGGTGACAATTGTCAACGTGTCTCCCCTGCCATAAGAAAAGGCCTCGCCAGTGCGGCTGGTGAAAGTTATGTCGTACGTGTAAAGAGCCTCTCCACCACTGCCGCGCTCAACGAAAATGACCTCGTCAAACGGCGTGAGTTTGCCGTCGCCATTGATGTCGGCAAACACAAAGTCAATGTAGCGCCGGTCGGTGGTGTTGTAGACCCTAAAGTTCACCGGAATCGGGTCAATGTAGTATTGAGGAATGCCCATGGAAGTATCAATGATACCGTCGGCAAACTCGATGCGATAGTCGGCGGGGTGCCAATAGCCCACAAGCCGTTCGGCGCCAAAGTAGGTATCCACAATAGTAAAGTTGTAATTGTACCCCTTTTCCGGTCTGGTCCAGCGGGACGCCAGGGTGTCGAGCTCCACCTTCCAGTGGTTGCCGAACGCCATGCGGATGCCGTCAAAGATGTCGGTGTCCTTCGTCTCGGTCACCCAGGGACTCCTCTCCATGTACGGGCTGCGATAGACAGGGTAGTACTGGTAGGTGATGGAGTAGGGTTCTCCGTAGAGAAGGTCGCCAGGTTGGCGTCCACGAATGCGCCCCTTCGCCAGGTCAACGGTGTACTTGGACGCCGGCACCTCCCGCCCGCTCACATCCTTGACCACCACCCCGTCAACCAGATGGGTGTGCGGCAGGCGCACGGTAAATGTGTCCCGCGCCACAAAGGTGGTGGTCACGCCGGTGATGTCGCGGACAAAGTAAAACGTCGTGGTCGGTACAAAGTATTCATCCGGATCGCGACCGTCCACGTTGGGCTCTCCCGGGTCAGGAAGGCCGTTGCCTTCGGTGCCGTCAGGGTCATTGGTGTTGGGCAAGCCGTCGGAACCCACGTCATCGGTGAGCACGTTCCAGTCCCCGTCATTGTCGACACCGTCATTACCGGTATCGAGGAACTCCACTCGGTAGGTGTGGCCTGTCTGCGCCTGCTCGTCCACCACCACGTAGAACACACGGCCCGTCCCCACACTGGATTGTGGTGGGACCAGCACGCTCCCTTCAGGCGGCACATAACCGGCTACTGCCGCGTTGGGAATGGCCACCGCCGTGTTGCGGTAAGTCCGCACTTCGCCCGACGGCAACACGTCGATGCGCTTGTCGTTCTCTTTGGGAAAGATATCCAAACTCTCATCGCCGCGGTCGTACGCCACCACCGCATAGAAGTAGCGGCGGCCATTTTCCACATCATAGTCCACAAAACTGTGCTCCAGGCCCGTGTCGTTGCCCAAGTAAAAGGAAGCGCCATGGCTCTGTTGGAAGAGCTCAGCGCTCCCTCGGAAATAACCCTTGACGCCATTTTTCAGATCAAACTGGGCAATAGGCTTGTACTGGATGGGACGGCCGTCGGCATCGGTGACCCCAAAGACCTCGTTGAAATTGTGGTCCGTAGCCCGGTAGATCTTGTACCCCTCAAAATCTTTCACCTTGAGCACAGGATCCACCGATTCCTCCGCGCGGCGATCCCAGTAAAGGGTCACCTTGCCATCGCCGGGGACAACCGTCAGCGTCGGCTTCTCCGGGGGCGGCGGGAACCGATAGTCGCTGTTGTAGATCTTCTGCACCGTCTCGCGATTCTTCAGCAGGTCGGCAATGTCCACCTGCGGACCACCGCCTTCGCCGTAAACAAGGGCCAGGGAAAAGCGCTGTGTTTCCCCTGCCCGGAGCGGAAAGTAACCGGACCCGTAGATAAAGTCGCCGTCCTCGCCGCGCTCCGGCTTGTTGTTGACGATCGAAGAGGGAACCTCGAAGTAGCCAGGGGCCAGCCGCCGCCACAAGTCCTCATCATCGGCCATGGAGAAAGCACGCGCAGGGGTGAAGTACTCAAAGCTGGTCAAGCCAATCTGGTCAGACTCATCCACGTCCGTCTGATCGAAGTTGGGCTCACCTGGAGTGGGCCTGCCGTCCCCTTCACCCGGATCGTTCGTGCCCGGTACGCCATCCGCCCCCACGTCGTCAAACTCCGGGTTCCAGTCCCCGTCGTTGTCGATCCCATCATCACGCCGTTCGTCGATGAGCGGGTCATTCAACCCGAGGCCATTTATGTAGTCCTTGTGACGCACCGGGTTAAAGCGGTCGATGAGTACCTTTCCCGTGCGGTCCTTGCGGATCTGATAGTAGTGCAGATAGTAGTTCTCGTCAATCAGCCCATCCAGGTCGTTGTCGATACCATCGTACGCATTGGGATTGACCACCTCCATGCCGTCCTGGATGACCACGTTGCCCTCCACCAACTCGGTGACTCCTGGCCGCACCTGGACCAAATAGGGCACCCCCCGCGCGCTGCCGCGCGTAACAAACGTGGTGTCGTGAGGCGGCACCAGGACGACTCTGCGCTCATAGTCGTCGTCGATGACCACCACCTTGTCGCCGGCCCGAATCACGCGTTTCTGGAAGTCCGCTTGCACAAAAAGCGGTCCGGTTGCGGGAATGAAGGGATTGTCCTCCGCATCCCCATCATTATCGATTCCATCGTAGCCGTTGCCAGGGCTCTCAAGAAAGGCGTACCCTACCACGCCTACGGGTCCGGTCCAGCGCGGGTTGCGGCTGCAGTTGTCGTCAAAGTCGGCGGTGTAGGTCATGTCCTTTTCCACATCGAAAAAGGAGTAATCGTCGTCGTACTCCCGATAGTCCTCGGTGGAGGTCACGCCCACATAGGTGCCCACCAGCATGCCGAACACCACCTTGCTGTAGTCGGTGGTGCCGGTATTGGTGATCTCATAAAGCCAGAAGATGCAGTCCTGGGCCAAAAAGTCCGACCACTGCATGCCGCGCACCTTAACCTGCAGTCCCAGTCCGTTCCGGTTTGGGTTGCGCGCGTCCGGCTTGAAGGCCACGCCCCAGCGATTGTATGCGGCCACATTGAACTCTTCGTCGTTCTGGTCATCCATCACAAAGAAGCACTCCTCCGAGGCCGTGGTCGTCTTGCCGAAAAAGCCGTTCCAGGAGCCCGGCCACCCGGGGTCGTACGGGTCATTCATCTTGTCCGGCCACACGGGCGGCCAGGTCCTGGGGTCGCTGTACAGCGCCACACTCTGGACGTACTCGTTGAAGTAGCCAGCGACAGGTTCTAAGCCCCAGTAGGTGCCTGAAGGCGAAAGCTCATGCTGAGTGGTGGGTCGGTCCACCGGGCACACGACCACCGAGTGGAAGGTCTTGCCTTCCCATACGACCTCTGCACCCACGAGCGGGCTGACGTCGCCAATGTAGCCGTTGTCGTCGTAAATCCAGGCGCCACGTTTGCCACGCTGCGCCGGTTGCCCGATAACCCCCCAGTTGCCGAAGACCGTCTTCACCAGATTCCCCCGCATCACTGCATCGCGACGGTACTGTCGGCCACTCTGCGCCTGAACATCTGTTTCGAGGGTCAGCGCCACCGTTGCTAAGAGCGCTGCCAGAATTCCTATTCCTCTCTTCATGACTACTCTCCGCGCTGCACCGCGTCCTTACCGCGCCTGGCCAAAGTCAAGTGTCACGCCCACCTCTACTCTGCGAGGTTCGGAGTAGTGGGTCGGATTGGTAAACCAGTCCTCCAGCGTGTTCACCAGCTGCAAAGGATTGCTCGACCTGGCCACCGCCTCGTCGTACGTAAAGCCAGCCCGTCCTGTGTCGTTGTAAACGTTGACCTCGTTCAGGCGGTCGAGGAGATTGAACACCCGCACAAAAAGCGTCAGCATGCCGGGTTTCAGCCTGAACTCTTTGTAGGCGCGCAAGTCGACGTTGAGGTTACCTGGTTTGCGCTGGCTGTTGGTGAGCAAGGTGGAAATATCCGCGGTGGATCTGGGCGTATAGGGCAGCCCGCTGCCCAATTGACCAACAAGACTTGCGCCATAGCCTCGACCCGCGTAGGACAAAGTTGCGTTCAGAGTGTGCCGTTGGTCCCAGTCCAGGGGAGTCAGTTGCACCTCTGGCAACGCACCGCCGCTCAACGCATTCCGGGCTTGTTCTGGGTCGGAGGCTGTCCCCTTGGCGATCTGCATGGTATAGTCCAGCGATGCGGCCAAGCCACCCGCAAATCGCTTGTTCAGCGACACGATAATGCCCCTGATAAAACCAAAGTCGCTGTTGACCAGTTTGCTGTATCGCCCAAAACCACCAAAGAGGACGATCTCCTCTGCCTGGGTGCCAGCCAGATTGCGCACGTCCCGGAAGTAGCCGGTAAGGTGCAACGTGAGGTCCTCGGTCAGCTGCTGCTGCAACCCGATCTCGCCGCTCACCGTCTGCTCAGGCTTTAGGTCGGCGTTGCCGATCACACCCAAATTCCCTGTGCCTGTTCCCAGCTCGAAATCGGGGTTCTGGTACAGGCGCTCGAAACGCGGAATCTGGAAGAAGTGACCGTAGGAGAAGTGAATCACGCCCCTATCGGTGATCGGAAAGGAGACCCCAAGCCGGGGACTGACTTGCACCTTAGCACTGGCCCGCTTGTACCAATACTGTTGTCGCTCGGCCAGGGTTACCGCCGGCTCACCCGGGTCCCAAATGCCATTACCTTCGCTGCCGTCCAGGTCATGCGTGCCAGGCTGCCCGTCGCTGCCCCAATCGTGATACCGGTTCTGGGGCTTGATGGGGTTGTAAATGGTTGGGTCCGTCTCATCAGCCAACACCACCCCGTCCGGCTCGAAGTAGTCCATGCGCAGGCCGAAATTGACGATAAAGTTTTTGAATTCCATCTTGTCCTGCAGGTAGGCGGAGAACTCCGTGGGGCGGTGCGTGTATTGGCTGGCGTAGATGGTCGAGTCGGGCAGGACGCGCGTGGCGATAAAGGGACTCTGGAAAAGGAGGTCGATGGCCGACTGGGCAAGGACCGGCTGCAGAGCGACGTCCCGCTGGTACACCTTGTGCTTGCGAAACTCAAGCCCGCCCTTGAGCTGGTGGGTGACGGTCACCTGACTGGTCAGATCGAATTTGGCCAGGTAGGTGTCGGTGCGCCGCTCAAAGCGCCAGTTGTCGGTGCCCCCAGTCTTGAAGCTATAGGCCCCCTGCAATCCCACGTCCGGATGCACATAATGGGGGTCGTAGGGGTCTTCGTAGGTCCAGCTCTTGTATACCTTGCTGAATTGCGAGAAGCCAAAGGTGTAGAAGGTCTTGGAGGATACCAGGTGAGTGGCTTTGAAAATGTGGGTTAGACCAGTCCTAAAGCGCTGCAGCTGACCGTCAGGGTTGTATTTGTAGTCGCGCTGATAGTCCTGGTAATCAACATCGTCGAGGATGACGTTGTAGGCAAGCTGCAACCAGGGCACCGGTCGGTACATGAGTTTGCCCTGGAGGTAGAGTTTGCGGTTCCAGTTCATGGGCACAAAAGCACCATCGCCACGCCCATTTTGGTGCGCCGAACGCAGCCTCTGGTAGTAAACGGCGAAAGAGTCCGCGCTGATGTTCCGCGCCCGCAGTTCGTTCTGCGTCAGTACCGAATCGATAATGGCATTGGTGCCGAGCACGTACTGAAAGCCGCGTTGCCCTGGTGCCACTACCCGACTCTCGGACAGGAACTCGGGGAAATTCTCTTCCACCACCTGCTCCGGTAGTACCACGCCGACGGTCACCGCGTGGGGCTGATACCGG
Organism: candidate division KSB1 bacterium; assembly: GCA_034506335.1. Classification (NCBI taxonomy): domain Bacteria; kingdom Pseudomonadati; species Candidatus Zhuqueibacterota bacterium. The sequence goes on along the minus strand of JAPDPR010000076.1, from coordinate 2,892 downwards.
CGCTGCCCATACAACCAACCGTCAAAATGGATGTAGCGGGCGTTCACAAAGTAGGAGAGCTTGTCCCTCAGGATGGGCCCCTCAAGGCTTCCCTCTACATTGCGGATGGCCAGCGGGTTGATGTTCTTGATGTAAGGGAAGATCTTGTCATGGGTGCTTAGATGGTCGCCCGCGTAGGTGGTGAACGAGCCGCCGAAGGTGTTTCCGCCCTCCTTCGTAGAAATGTTGACGATGCCCGACATAGCCTGTCCGTACTCTGCGTTGAAGGCGCCGCTCACCACCTGGAGTTCCTGCACCATGTTCTTGTTGACGTCCACCACCGTGCCGCCATCGTAGACGTCCGTTACGGGGATGCCGTCGATCCAGTAGCTAATTTCCCCGGATCGGCCACCGCGGATGTGCAACCCCCCGCCCGCGTCTCGCACCAACCCCGCAGTCAGCGCCAGCGCCTCATGGACCTCGGTCACGGGCAAGGCCTTGATCTCCTCGCCCCCCATCACCGCAGTGCTGGCCGTCAGGTCCTTGACCACCATGGGGCGCTCGGCCACGATGGTCACTGCCTCACCGAGCTCCAGAACCGCGCTTTTGAGCTTGAAATTGATTTCAGTGGTGAGGTCAATGGAGACGCGTACGTTCTCCACACGCATCGCCGAGTAGCCGATCATGCTGGCGCGGAGGGTGTAGATGCCTGGAGGGACAAAGAGCACCACGTACCGTCCTGCCATGTCGGTGGCAGCCCCCATCGTGGTCCCCTCGAGAATGACATTGACCCCAGGCAGGGGTTCGCCGGTGTCGGCGTCCACCACCGTTCCGGCGATCTTGCCCGTGGTGCCTGCTGAGGCCAAGGTCACACTGAGCACCAGCAGGCCCACCGCGCCGTTCCGGATCCAAACTCGCAGTTTGTTCATCGTGCCCGCTCCAAGTTTTGCTTACGGCCGCTTCTCTTCGCCGACAAGCCTCTCACATCACGCTTGCCATAGCGGGACGGACCGACATGAGGGCACCGCAGCTCTGGCGCACCACCAAGCTCGGGGCGAAGGTCCGCACGTACCGCGGCGCCTCTGGTTCACCAATGCGCTCCGCCAAGCGTCCCACTGCCAGACGCCCCATCTCAAGCATAGGCTGACGCATGGTGGTCAGCCCTAACAGCTCGGCAATCTCGATGTCGTCAAAACCAACGATGGCCACATCCCTCGGAATGTGCACGCCTGACTCCATGGCTGCGCGCATAGCCCCTTCGGCTTGAATATCGCTGGATACAAAAACGGCAGTGGGCCGATCTGCCCCCAGCGCAAGCAGCCTCTTCATCCCCTGATAACCTGCCTCCTTGCAAAAGCCGTCCTGCCCCGGTATGGAGTCCACAACGGCCACGTAGCGCTCGTCCAAAGGCACCCCGTGGTCTGCTAACGCCTGGCGAAACCCCTCCAGGCGCACGCGCGCAGGCATGCTGCGCAAATGGCCCACGATCATCCCTACGCGCCGGTGGCCTAGCGTCACAAGGTGGCTGGTCGCCTGATACGCTCCATCGCGATTTTCCACAGTGATCGAGTCGAGCCAGGGGTGAAAGCTGTCCACAAGGACGATGGGCACGCGCGAGCTCACAAATTTGCGCGCGTAGCGGTCGGAAATGGGCAGGGAGATAAGCAGGACCCCATCCACGCGCCGTTCGCGGAGAGCGCGCTCAAGAAAGAGCTCCACCTTGTCGGTCTGGTGCACACTGTACAGCACAAGGTCATAGTGGTGACGGATGGCCTCTTCCTGCACACCCCGCAACAGCTCGACAAAAAAATAGCCCGTAAAAAAGGGCACGATGATGGCGATCATGTCTGTCTTGTTGCGGGCCAGGCCCTGCGCCAGAGCATGGGGTCGATAGTCCAGTTCCTCAATGGCCTTGAGCACGCGGGCCTTTGTGTCGGCGGCGATGAGAGGGCTGTCGTTGAGGGCGCGCGAGACGGTGCCGATCCCCACGCCGGCTCGTCTAGCGACATCGTAAATGGTCACGGGCATGGACTTGGACCTGGCGATGGCTCCATGCACTTGGCACCGCAGCTACCTAGTCTCTGGAAGCCCTTCCAAGAAGCGTCATATGGTACGAAAAAATCCCACAAAAGTCAAGTGATTTTTTGGCGGATTTGGTTGATAACCCCACATCATAGCCACCTTTTATGAAATCGTGGACGTAGTGATCGAGGATGACAGGTGGCAGATTGAATACGTGGGGGCACGTATTGTCGCCACTATCCTTGAGTATCTTTACCGGTGTCTGGCGTCCCCTATGTCTGGTCTTTTTTTTGAAATTGAAATAGAGCTCAGGCAAAGGACTTGCCCATGAACTCATCCACGTCCCTGTAGCCTTCTAAGTCATAGAATATGGCCTCTATCACCTTATGAGCAGCCTCCACATCGCGCTGCCAGCTATATCCGGCAATGCCTGACACCAAAAGCATTAGCAACCTCCTTGAAGGCCCTCTCACCTTTCTTGTGCATGCCCCCAATGAATTCTGACCCATTGTGCGTCTTGATCTTCACTTCTCTCATCTCTACCCCATAGTGGTTCCTGCAAGAACGTAGGTGACTGGCAAGTACGGTCGCATTCGTGGATTCTGTGGTGCTCCCATTTCCATAATAGCACCCGCCAGTGCGCACGTCTCTGCCGGCAAGTTCGCAGTGTGGCAGACGGGGCATCATCACCTGTGGCGGCTACTTCCCTAACACACAAAAAGCTCCTTCGCATCTGTCACAGCGAGCTGTAAATGTTTTGCGTGCTTTTTCACCTCCCTTAGGTCCTGTTGTTTCTTCTTCGCTACAAGGCCTGCCTGCCGAATTGTCGTTGCAATGGCCTAGGTAGAAATGGGCAGTTCGTAATGCATTTTCAACCCTTCCGGCCCCCAC
>JAPDPR010000075.1 GCA_034506335.1 candidate division KSB1 bacterium | reverse complement strand
AACTCTTTGAGCCGGCGGATGATCTCAAAATTGTGCTGCACCGTCTTGCCGAACCCTATGCCCGGGTCCACCACCAGGCAGGAACGAGGGATGCCTGCCTGTTCGCACGCCGCGACGCGCTCCTGGAGGAAGGCAATAATCTCCTCCACCACATCTCCATAGGTGGGATTGCGTTGCATGGTACGCGGCTCGCCTTGCATGTGCATGAGCACAAGGCCTGCCCCGAAGCGCCGCACCACCTCTGCCATTTGTCGATCTGCCCGCAAGGCGGTTATGTCGTTGACCATCGCCGCCCCTGCCTCGAGGGCACGCTCGGCAACTGCCGCCTTGTACGTGTCAATGGAAATCGGCACCTCCACCATCTTGGCAAGGCGTTGGACGACCGGCACGACCCTCCGTATCTCCTCGTCTACCGGCACAGGCTCGGCGCCGGGCCGGGTGGATTCGCCACCCACGTCGATGATGTCGGCTCCCTGGCGACACAACTCCAGCGCATGCGCCAACGCGAGGTCAGGGTCGAAAAACTTGCCACCGTCGGAGAAACTGTCCGGCGTGACGTTGAGGATACCCATGACCAGCGTCCTGCCGGACAAATCCAACAGCCGGCCGCGGCAGGTGAGTCGGAATGAACACTGTCCTGCTGCAACCACCGCCTTCCCTCAGTGGGTTATCTGGAATATGTGCTCGCGCGCGATCTCAGCCATCCGGTCTTGTGCGTCGCGCTTGCGCAAAACCCTTTCCTGCAAGTAAGGAAGCGCCTCTTCGGGCTTGCCGCTACGCCGTGCGATCAGCCCCAGATAAAGGTAAGAGTCCAAGTGATCACCGACAGCTATGGCGCGCTCGAAAAAGCCTCGTGCCAGCTCGTCGTGGTTGGCCACGTAGTGCGCCACGCCCAGGGCGAACAATACCTCGGGATCGTCGGGAGCCAGACGGAGGGCCCGTTCTAAGCAGGCAAATCCCTCTTCGTTTTGCTCCCAGGCGATGAGCAGTTTTCCCTTGACAACCTGTCCTGGTGCTGAAGTGGGATTCACGCGCAAAACCTCTTCCACAGCTTCGAGGGCTTCCCTGCGCCGGGCCATCTCCTTAAGGTATTCGACAAGACCAAGGCGGGCGCTGATGTTGAGGGGGTCATACCAAATGGCCCGCCGCAGAAGCTGCTCCTCATCTTCGAATCCGAGATCCCTGAAGCGGCTACGGTGCAGCCGAGTCATCAACACTAGGGCGTGGGAACTTGTGGCATCCAAGGTCAGCACTTTGCGCAGGTAAATCTCGGCCTGATCCCACTCTTCCTGAAGGACAGCACATTCGGCCCCAAGAAGGAAAGCTGATGCACAAGAGGAATCCTGCTGAACCAACTGCTCTGTGGCGGTGACTGCATAATACAGCGTCTCGCGCCAGGGTCTGCCCAAAGCCCGCAGTCCCTTGGCCTCTTCCAGGTAAGATCTGGCCACCAGAAGCTGAGCCAAAGACGTGTGCGTCCCGGCGAGTACTCGGCGCGCCCGCTCATACGCTTTCTGGTGCAGGAAGAGATCAGCCCGCGCAAGGGAGGTGTCCCAAGACACAGCGGTGGCGACGCGAGCCCTCCTGCAGCTGAGCGTGCGTGCTAGCCATTCCTGCGCGGCTGCAACCAGGCTCTGGAGATCGTCCTCCGAGCACGAAAAGATGGTATCTGCCCAGGCGCCCTTGTGATACAGGCGAGCGCGCAGCCCGATTTCCTCTCCCTCCGCCACCACTTCGCCGGAAAGACACGCATCGAGTCCACTGCGTTGGGCAAAACGCGCAACATAGTCTTGCCGCGCGCAACTGTCAACGTCCACCGCCTCGAGCACGGAGGGAAAGCTGCTCACGTAATAGTTGCCACAAAGGTTTCGCGCGTTGTCGCTTAGGGAGCGACTGAGGGCCCACGCCTGCGAAGAGGCGCCTCCAGGCGCAAAGGGGAGCACGGCCAGGTAGGGACGCCGCTCAGGCCCTCGGAGCGAGAACAAAACAGTCGCCTCTGCGATAGCCCCCAGGACCACTACCGCCGCCAAGAGGCGCCTTAGCAGACGGCGAGCAATGAGCGTGGAAGAACGATGGAGGGTGGCGAGGACGACAACGAGAAAGACGACAATGACCGCAATCAGCAGCGGCATCCGGGAAAGGGGCACCATGCAGACCGAGAAGACGAGGGCAGAGGGCGTCATGGGTCTGGCCAACGCTGGTGTTGCCTCACCCCGTGGTGCGCGCGGGCGCCTTAGCACGCTTGGGCCGCCTGTTCTTAGATGGGGCCAAGGTCTTGCCGGCAAGAATGCGGTCGATCTCTTCTCCGTCCAAGATCTCACGTTCCAGCAACGCGTTGGCGAGTGCGTGCAGCTTGTCGATGTTCTCCGCCAGAAGCTTCTCCGTATCCTCAGCCGCCGACAGCACAAACCGCTTCACTTCCTCATCGATGATCTGGGCGGTCTTTTCGCTGTAGTCGCGATGTTGCGCGATCTCGCGGCCGAGAAAGATCTCCTCACCCTTCTTGCCAAAGGTCACCGGACCCAGGCGGTCGCTCATACCCCACTCGCAGACCATCTTTCGTGCCAATTCGGTCGCCCGTTCGATGTCGTTGCCTGCCCCGGTGGTGAGTTGATTGAGGACCAACTTTTCCGCCGCGCGCCCTCCCAACAGGTGGCGCATCATGATCAGGCAGTATTCTTTGGAGTAATTGTGCTTCTCATCGATGGGCAGTGTCGTGGTGGCTCCCAGCGCGCGGCCCCGCGGGATGATAGTCACCTTGTGCACGGGGTCGGAGCCGGGGATGAGCTTGGCCACCAACGCGTGTCCTGCCTCGTGGTAGGCCGTGCTGCGTCGCTCTTCTTCGCTGATGAGAAGGCTCTTGCGCTCGGCCCCCATCATCACCTTGTCCTTGGCCTCCTCAAAGTCCTCCATGGTGACGTGGGTCTTGTTCTTGCGCGCGGCCAAGAGCGCCGCCTCGTTGACCATATTGGCCAGATCGGCGCCAGAAAAGCCTGGGGTCCCTTTAGCGAGAATGGACAGGTCCACGTCGCGGCCAAGGGGGATTCTCTTGGTGTGCACGCGCAAAATCCCTTCGCGCCCCCGCACGTCCGGCCGGTCCACCACAATCTGGCGGTCGAAACGGCCCGGCCTCAGCAGTGCCTGATCAAGTACGTCTGGGCGGTTGGTGGCCGCGATGACGATCACACCTTCATTGGAGTCGAACCCGTCCATCTCAACCAGGAGCTGATTCAACGTCTGCTCGCGCTCATCGTGGCCGCCTCCGAGACCGGCACCCCGCTGCCTGCCCACCGCGTCAATCTCATCGATGAAGATGATACAGGGCGCGTTGCGCTTACCCTGCTCAAACAGGTCGCGCACGCGCGAGGCCCCTACTCCCACAAACATCTCCACAAAGTCGGCGCCGGACATGCTGAAAAATGGCACACCAGCCTCACCAGCCACGGCCTTGGCCAAAAGAGTCTTGCCCGTACCAGGCGGGCCCAACAGGAGTGCCCCCTTGGGGATCTTCCCGCCCAGGCGCTGGAACTTTTCCGGCTCCTTGAGGAATTCGATGATTTCGCGCAGCTCCTCCTTGGCCTCGTCCGCCCCGGCTACGTCGTCGAATGTCACTTTGGGCCGGTTTTCCGTAAGGAGACGAGCCCGCGACTTGCCGAAGGAGAAGATCCCTTTGGTGCCCACGCCCTGCATACGCCTCAAGAAAAACAGCCACACGGCGATGATGAGGAGCCAGGGGCCGTAGCCCAACAGGTACTGCCACAGACTGGGAGCCTTTTCGGTGAAGCGGATATCGCTGATGCCGAACTCATCCCGCCACCTCTGCACCTCCTCAGCGGAGGGTTCAGCAGGCAGATTCACCCGAAACTTGCTAAAGTAAATCTCATTGCCGCCTTTGACGATGGACTGCGGCTCACGCAACTCGCCATGGAATTCCTTGCCCTGAATCATCGCCTTCTCCACCACACGAGCGGAGAGCAGGTCAACGAAGTGGGGCACGTACTTTATCTCTTGCTCACCACGATTACGGATGGTGAGCCGTTGGGAGACGTACAGTGAGACGGTAATGATGATGAGCCACAGGAAGAGGGTGCGCCCCATGCGGGCCCATTGAAAGTTATCGTTTTTGCGCGGCCCGCCCTTTTCCGGACCCTTGCCGTCAGGGCCGCGCCCGTCCGTGCCTCCCGAGCGCTGCAGCGGGGTATTTTTCTGCACGTAAAACTTCATGACTTGCTACCTTCTCCGAAGGGTTTCATCCCTTCTTCACGTAAATGCCGCTCAAGTTGCGCAACAGTTGCGCCTGGTCCAAGCCGTAGCCGACCACAAACTCGTTGGGAATGCGGAAGCCTACATAGTCGACCTCATACGGCACGCGGGCCGCTCCTTCTTTAAGCAAAAGTGTCACGTACTTGAGCGACCTTGGGCGAAAGCGTTGCAGCCGCCGCTGCAGGAATTGAATCGAAAGCCCAGAGTCGACGATGTCCTCCACCACTATGACGTCTCTCCCCTCGATCTGGCAATCCACATCCTTGAGCAGCTTGACCCAGCCGGAGGTCATAGTTTCGTCCCCGTAGCTGGAGATCTTCATAAAGTCAACTTCGCAATCGATCTCCAGGTGGCGGATGAGGTCCGCCAGAAAGATGAAGCCTCCGTTGAGCACGCCGATCAACACGGGCACCCGCCCCCGATAGTCGCGGGACAGCTCTTTGGCCAACTCCTTGATGCGTCGCTGGATGCGACGCGGACTCAGCATCAGTTTATACCCTTGTCCAGCTTCCGCCTTCTGCTTTTCACTCTTGCCTGCCATAGTCTGTGTGGAATTCCAGTTTGAGTAGGTCCGTAGTCTGAGAGGTTACTCGAAAACGCTCATCCAGGCGCAACCCGCACACCCACACGATCCCTGCATCGCATTCCAAGAGGGGGATACAGGGCCGGCGGTGGCCAGGAACTTTGGCATCAACGAAAAAGTCTGAGACCTTCTTTCTGTCGTTCATCCCCAACGGGACGAAGCGGTCGCCTTGCTGCCACGAACGCAGCCGCAAGGCCCCCTGAATGCGGGCAGCGTCCACGAACTCCACAGCCCGCGACTTTCCCCCGCAGGTGCGGTATTCCTCCCACGTAGCAGGAGCACAGCGAAAACGAAAACCCCGTTCCTCGTCTTGTACCTCTTTGCCCACCTCAACCGCGACCAGGTAGGTCTCCGGTCGGACGGGGCCAAGCACCAGATACCTGCCAGAAATCCTTGCCTCCAGCCCTCCGCCCAGCGTCACCCTCGTTCCTGGCCGCCTTGTTCGGACCAGAGTGGTCACTCGCTCAATCTGGCGGCTGCTCAGCCGAGAACGGCATACGCCGAGCTCTTCCACAGCGGCCAGAAGCACATACTTCTGTAGCACTGAAAGATAGCGCAAATAGGCAGTAATATCAAGCACTATTTTTCCCCCTTCGCGGCGTCCATCTTTCATGAGCTGTTCACGCGCGAGTGTACGGAGAGCCTCATCCGCTTCTTGGATGGCCTGGCACGCGCGGGTCAAGGAATCCACCACCCGTGGGTTATAGCGAGACGCAAGCAGCGGAATCAGCTCGTGCCGGAGTCGATTGCGACGAATGGAACGGTCCAGATTGGTGCTGTCCTGGCAGAAAGGCAGCTGATGGAGCTGAGCGTACTCAACGAGTTCGCTGCGCCGGAAGGCTAGGAGGGGGCGTACGAAGATCTCACGGCGCCACCACATGCCCCCGAGCCCGGCGAGCCCTGCCCCGCGGAGCAAGTGGTCAAGAAAGGTTTCAGCCTGGTCATCGGCTTGGTGCCCCAAAGCGACGCGGTCGGCCCGAACCTGGAGCGCCACGCGCTGCAGGAATGCATAACGCACCTGGCGGGCCGCTGCCTCTCGGGAAAGCCTGTGCTCCCTGGCGAAGGCAGCCACATCGGCCCGTTCCACCACCACAGGCACGCGATAGTCCTCCGCCCGCCGCCTCACAAATGCCTCGTCCTGGTCAGCCTCCTCCCCACGGAGGCCGTGGTTGAGGTGGGCCACCACCAGGGCGAGCCTCCACCGGCTGCGGATGGCGGCGAAGAGGTCCAGGAGCACCATCGAGTCGACGCCGCCAGAGACTGCCACGACTACCGTCTGCTCAGGAGCGACAAGTGCGTGCTCGGTGAGAGTTTTTTCGAAACGCTCACGAAGCATCGGTCATCACAAACAAAAAGACCTTTCGCAAAGGAAAGGTCAGACGTAGTAGGTCACGACTATGGTTTTCGGCCTCTGCCATTGGTAGCGGTGCAGGGATTCGAACCCCGGACCCGCGGATTATGATTCCGCTGCTCTAGCCAGCTGAGCTACACCGCCGATGCGCTTTCAAATTTACAAGATTTTGGAGCAAAATCAAGTTGTTTTTGTGTGGGCCGATGTCTAGCGCCAACGTGTTTCCCTTGCTCCTGAAATACCAATACAACCGCAGGTCCTCGGTGTACAACGTATCGGCATATCGGACCATGAAAGCGTGCTATAGGCTTGTGACTGTTCGAAGCAGAGTTCACCAGCAAATCCAGTCTGCGCCAACGAAGCACCAGGGTACAACGTCGCCTTTTTCCTTGACTTTGGCTGCGCCATTGCCTATTTTTGGCATGGCACTGTAGATGTACCAGGAGGCGAGGATGAAGGCGAGACTGGGCTTCGCCGTCGTCGTCATGGGGGCCACGGCTACTGTGGCGCAGGTGGTAGCCATGCGCGAGCTGGTTGTGACCTTTTACGGCAACGAGCTTGTGTTGGGGACCTTGTTGGCCAACTGGCTTCTCTGTACCGCAGCGGGCAGTGCACTGGCCGGTATCCTCTTGCGCAACCGTCGCAACCCCTCGCTGGTTTTCGGCGTGCTCCAGGTAGCGGTAGCAGTCACGTTGCCGGTGACTATTCTTGCAGCCCGCGCCGTGCACCTCGTTTGGGGCAGCGGGCAGGGGCAGATGCTGGGCCTTGTGCCGATGCTGGTCACGCCACCGGCGGTCATCGGTCCCCTGTGTGTGCTCCTCGGTCTTCTTTACACCACCGGCTGCAAAGGAACCGCCGCAGCGGGCCTACGCGAAGCTTTGGCCATTGGAAGGGTCTATGTCCTCGAGTCACTCGGGGCGACCGTGGGGGGACTTTTGGCCAGCTTTGTGCTTATCCGCTACTTGCACGCTTTCCACGTCGCCGCGCTCCTGGGCGGGCTCAACCTCTTGAGTGCGGCAGCACTTGTTCACCCGCCACGGCAAGGAATGCGGCGGCGGGAAATTGCCATAGTGGCAGCCGCTCTCCTGGCCCTGGCCGCGTCGGCCAACCGCCTGCAAGACCTCGGCAACTCCCTGCTCTGGCGGGGCTTTCACCTCTTGCACAGCGAAAACACACCCTATGCGAACGTGGTTGTCGTTGCCGTGGATGAAGCGATCAGCTTTTTCGAAAACGGCTTGGTTTCTTTCACTTTTCCCGACCCCGAGAGCGCCGAGAATCTGGTCCACCTGGCACTTCTGCAGCACCCGCACCCGCAAACAGTGCTGTTAGTGGGCGGTGGGCTTGGTGGCGCTGTGGCGGAGGTCCTCAAGACCCCCTCGCTGGAGCACTTGGACTATGTGGAGCTGGATCCACGCGTGATAGCTCTGGGCCGGCAGTTCCTGCCCCCGTATGCGACATCAGTGCTCGCCGACCCGCGCGTCACGGTGCACAACGTCGACGGCAGACGCTACATCAGCACTGCCCGTGTGCGCTACGACGTCGTGCTAATCGGCCTTCCCGAACCTCGGACCACCATGGTCAATCGCTTTTTCACGCGCGAGTTCTTTTTGCAGGTAAGAAGGATTCTCAAACCGGGAGGGATCGTCTCCTTTGCGGTAAGTTCATCGGAGAATGTCATCGGCGAGGAGTTGGCGCGCTTCCTTGCCTGCCTGCGCAACACTCTGGCCAGCGTCTTTCCAGAGGTCGTCGTGTTCCCTGGCACCAGCGCGCACTTCTTTGCCGCCCTCCCACCAACCCGGCTCACCACCGAGGCCGGCCCACTGTTGGAGCGACTGCGCGAACGCCAGCTGAAGACCCTGTTCGTGCGCGAATACTATCTGCCTTTCCGCCTGTGGGGGCCCCGCGTGGACTATTTGAACAGCGTACTACTGCGGCACAAAGACGAGCGCCTCAACACCGATTTTGCGCCGGTGGCACACTACTTCGATCTGGTCCTCTGGAGCAGACAGGTCAGCCCGGCGACGGTTCGGGTGTTTCGCGCCATCGCAGCCGCCGGACACTGGTTAGCCTGGGTGCCGGGCGCGTGCGTAGCAGTGCTTTTCCTACTCGCTCGTCTCTGGCATGGGTCGCGGCCCACACTCCACCGTTCTGCTGTGGCGTGGGCAGTCTTTTGCGCTGGTTTCTCAGGAATCGCCCTAGAGGTGGGGTGCATCATCGCCTTTCAGGCAATCTATGGCTATGTTTACTACCGCGTCGCGCTCCTGGTAACTGCCTTCATGGCTGGATTGGCACTGGGTGGTATGTTGAGCAACATAGCCTTGCGTCGCTCAGTTCCTGTACTGGGGTACTTCCGGTTGGCGGTAGCACTTCTCACCCTGCTGCCCCCGGTGGCACTCGGCACCATGTACCTACTGGCACATGAACAAAGCACTCCCGTGCTCAGGAGTTGCGGCCAGTGGCTAGTGCCTTTGCTGCTCCTCCTCACCGGCCTCTTCGACGGATATCAGTTCCCCTTAGCCAATGACCTCTTCGCCCTAGGCAAGGGAAGGGTGGAACGGACCGCCGGCATCGTCTATGCAGTCGATTTAGTTGGGGCATGCGTCGGAGCGGCAGCCGCCGCGGCCATCCTCATCCCTGTCCTGGGCCTCCCTCTCACCGTCCTCGGCCTGACCTTTCTCAACCTGAGCGGCCTGGTGGCCTCCATTACCTGTCTGAAGAGCCCCTGATCCTCTGTTCCTTTTCCCCAAAGACCTCGGCCGTAAAGACCTTGATGGTGGTGTGCTTGTCCTTGTAAGCCTCTGGCGGCAGCCCTGCTTTCATGCACGTGTGGCGCAGGAAGGTGGTGCGATCCCAGTTGTACTCAGTGGCCACCTGCGGGAGCAGGAGTCCCTTTCGCATCCCCTGCTGGACGATCAGGCCGTGTTCGCCCACTTTGATTTCCTCGAGGTTGCGGATTTCTCGCGTGGGCGAAAGCACGGAAATCTCGATGTCGACCTCTGGGAGTTCCTCTTCGGTCAGTGGCGGAAAGCGCGGGTCTTCGAAGGCGGCCGCCTGTGCCATATCCGCCACCGCCAAGTACAGCGGGCTCACCGGTTCGATGTAGCCGATGCAACCCCGCAGGGTGCCGTGCTTATGCAAAGTCACAAAGGCGCCCTGCTTCTCGCGCAAACGGTTCGAGAGGTCCCCGAACTGCGGCAAGGGCTGATTCTTCAGCCTGCTCTCGATGGCAGCGCGGGCAATGCGTAGCAGCTGCGCCCTCTCCTCAGCAGTAAGCTCCATAGCCCATGCCTCCTTTCCGCGTTCTACTTGGCCTCTTCGAAAACCTGCGTTTCATAGAGGTAGAATACCGCGCCTTGCTTCCAGGCGTCAGGGGGCAGACCGGCCTTTTGACACAGATTGCGCAGTTCTTCTTCCTTGGTCTTCCAGCCTACTTCGATGGGCACTTCAGGCAAAAAAGTAGCCCCGCGACCGTCCTTGTACATGATGATGCCATGCTTGCCCATGACGAAATCATCCAGGGTCTGAATCTGATAGACATTGGTCAGGTAAACAGAGATCTTGATTTTGACTTCACCCAGTTCGCTCTTGCGCAAGGGAGGAAAACGCGGGTCCTCGAACGCCGAGGCCACCGCCATTTGCGGCACCAGCTTGTACAAGGGCACGTCGCTCTCGTGGTGGCCGATGCACCCCCGCAGCTCGCCCCGCTTGGTGAGCGTTACAAAAACCCCGCGCCGTTCATTCATGACCTCGTGGGTGGGCGCAAACTCGGGAATAGCGCCGTGTTCCAGGTAGTGGACGATGCTTTGCCGGGCCATGCGCAACAGCTCCTTCTGCACCTCTTCGCTCAGGGGCGAATACTCCACCCGGCCTGGAATAGCCTTCTTCTTTGGCTGAGCCTGTTGCGGTTTGTACACGATGGCCGCACCGTAGCCCACCACGTAGCCCGTCTTCTGCCCGGTCACATCCCCGCTAGTGGTATGGGCAAGTACCTGAGCTTCTGTGGCCCCCAACAGGTGCGCGGCATGTTGCATGGCGGCAATGGGGCCGGCACCGCAGGCAGCGTATTTTCCCGTGCGGGCGCCGTCACACAGTCCCTGGGGGTCCAACTTTGCTACCTGCGCCAGTGTGCGCTTGTCGGTCGCGTGGCAGTCGGTGTAGGACTCCCCGTGGTACAGGTCAGAACTGGCCACCACCAGCACCCTGCGGCCTGCAGCGGCTGCGGCGATGGCCGCGCCAAGGCGACGGCAGGTGTCCCAGGAGTCGTCCAACATCGCGATCGGCACGATCTTGACCCCAGGGAGTGCCACCTGTAAGAAGGGGATCTGCGCCTCGATAGAATGCTCACTCTCACGGTGACCAGCCTCCCCCAGAGTGATAAGCGGGTCTTGCTTGGCAATGGCGGCAGCCAGCTCCTTGTCCACTAGCGCCACGCCCAGCGGGGTGCGGTAGCCCTCCCCTTTGAACACCGAGACACCCGAAAAGTACTCCCGATGGCTGGGGCCAATGACAACAACTGCGTCGTAGTGCTTGCCTCGCACTTGACGATAGGCAACGGCAGCCGTCGCCCCCGAGTACACGTAGCCGGCGTGAGGTGCAAGCAGTCCCACAATCTCGCCATCCACTTGCGCGTCCAGAGCTTGTTCGTACCACTTCTCAATGGTGGCACGCAGGGCTGCCGGATTGTCTGCATACCA
>JAPDPR010000074.1 GCA_034506335.1 candidate division KSB1 bacterium | reverse complement strand
GGTCACGGGGGGCTGGCGATGGCCGGGCACCTGGCGTTGATGGGATTCCAGGTGAACCTATTCAATCGCGGACGGCGCCGTATCCAGCCCGTGCAGGAGCGAGGTGGCATCCGGCTGGAAGGAGAGGTGAAGGGATTCGGCAAGGTGGCGCTTGCCTCCACCGACATCGCCGAGTGCCTGGAAGGGGTGGACGTGCTCATGGTGGTGGTGCCGGCCACTGGCCATCGCTACATGGCCGAGGTGTGCGCGCCGCACATCAAAGGGCACCAGATCGTGGTGCTAAACCCTGGGCGTACCGGCGGCGCCCTGGAATTCATGCACGTGCTCCGTCAGCATGGCGTGCAGGAGCTGCCCTTCATCGCCGAAGCACAGACCTTCCTCTACGCCTCCCGCGCCTTGGGGCCGGCGCACGCCAAAATCTTTTCCATCAAGGCGGCAGTGCCCTTGGCCACCCTCCCCGCGTACTGGATTCCTGGGGTGTTGAAGGTCATCAACCGCGCCTTCCCGCAGTTCGTCCCAGGCGACAATGTGTTCAAGACCAGCTTCGACAATATTGGCGCCGTCTTCCACCCGGCGCTGACCGTGCTCAATGCCGCCTGGATTGAGGAGACCCATGGCGACTTTGAGTACTACGTGCAGGGGGCGAGCCGTTCGGTTACGCGGGTGCTGGAGCGCATTGATAAGGAGCGGCTGGATGTGGCCGCGGCCTTGGGCATTCGCGCCATGAGCGCGCGCAACTGGCTCTACACCGCCTACAGCGCCACCGGCAAGGACCTCTACGAGGCAATGCACGACAACCCTGGCTATGTGGGCATTAAGGCGCCTGACCGCCTCCACCACCGTTACATCGACGAGGACGTGCCCATGAGCCTGGTGCCCATTGCTTCCATCGGCGAGATGCTGAAGGTGGAAACCCCCACCATCAAGGCCATCATCCATCTGGCCTCGCTCATGCGCGGGGTGGACTTTTGGGAAAAAGGTCGCACCGTAGATTCTCTCGGTCTGCGCGGCAAGTCGATTAGAGACATCCGGCTGCTGGCCGTCACTGGGGAGGTGTGAGACCGTGAGGCAGAAGTCAATTGTTGCCGCGGCCATCGGCGACTGCGTCCACGTTGCCGGCGTGCTGTCGTTCCTCCGCATTGCCGAGCACTATGGCTATCGGACACATTTTCTTGGGGCTGCGGTGGACGTGGATCGGCTGGAACGCGAGATCGAACGGCTGCGGCCGGATATGGTGGCCTTGAGCTACCGCCTGACACCAGAGACCTTGGTCCCGCTGTTGGCCCGAGTGCGCGCGATGGTGGAGGCCCATCACTGGCAGGACAAGGTGTGGTTGTTCGGGGGTACGCCCCCCGCGGCAGAGGTGGCCCGGCAAAGCGGATTGTTCACGGTCACGTTCGGCGATGCCACCCGTCCGCAGGTGGAGGCCTTTTTCGCCCGAAGGGCAACAGAAGCGCAGCCTTCCGGCCCGCCACCCCAGACCCTCATGGCCCGCATTACCGCCGCGGCCCCCCTGCCGCTCTTGCGCCATCACTTCGGCCTGCCGAGTCTGGAAGCAACCGTTGCAGGAGCGCGTCAACTTGCGTTGTCGGGGGCCATCGACGTGCTTTCCATCGGACCGGACCAGAACGCGCAGGCGTGCTTCTTCCGCCCGCAGGAGATGCGGCCGGAGCTTGACGGCGCAGGCGGGGTTCCACTACGCTCGCCAGCTGACCTGCGGGCCATCTATGAGGCCACCCGCTGCGGCAACTTTCCTCTGGTGCGCTGCTACTCAGGCACGCGCGACCTGGTGCGGTGGGCGGAGATGTTGGCCGAGACCATCAACGTGGCGTGGGGTGCGGTACCGCTTTTCTGGTACAACGTCCTTGACGGCCGCTCCAACCGGCTTCTTCCCGATGCCATCCATGAGAATCAGCAGGCCATGCGCTGGTATGCCAGCCGCGGCATCCCTCTTGAGGTAAACGAGGCCCACCACTGGAGTCTGCGCGAAGCACCTGACACGGTGGCGGTGGCCGCGGCTTTCCTTGCCGCTTACAATGCCAAGCGCATGGGGGCTCGCCATTACGTGGCGCAGTTCATGTTCAACACGCCGGCGCGCACCTCCGCGCCCATGGACCTGGCCAAGATGCAGGCCAAGGTCGCCCTGATCGAATCACTGCACGACGATGGATTTGTGAGCGTGCGCCAGACGCGCACCGGCCTGGCCAGCATGAGCGCCGCAGCCGACGTAGCAAAGGGGCAGCTCGCTGCTTCAACCTTCTACCAGCTGGCCCTGGAGCCGCACATTGTGCATGTGGTTGCATATTGTGAAGGGGACCATGCCGCCACGCCCGCCGAGATCATAGAGAGCGCCGGCATCGTGAGGGGGGTGATCCAGAATCGCACGCTGGGCCCCCTCCCAATGACCGAACACCCCCTGATCCGGGCAAGGACGGAGGAGCTTGTTGACGAGGCCAGGCTCTTGCTGGAGGCGGTGCGGGCGCTCCCCGCGCAGCACGTAGACGATCCTTGGACCGACCCCGACACCCTGGCGCGCGCGGTGCAGATGGGGCTTCTGGATGCCCCGCACCTGTGCGGCAATCCGCACGCCGCGGGCAAAGTGGCCACGCAGATGAAGAACGGCGCCTGCGTGGCCGTTGACCCGAAGACAGGGGAGGTACTGAAGGAGAAGGAAAGGCTCGCCCTCCTGCGCTCTTGAGGCCGCGCGTGGTGGTCCTGCGCACCGGTGGCACTCAGCTCCCCACCTGCGTTTCGTCCTCCCGCACCTTTGGTGCCATTGTAAAGCCCGTGAAACCAAACACAAGCAGGATCAGCACCGCCGCATAGTTCTGCACCGCCCACGGCAGGTACTGAAAAGGTGACACCCCAATGGTGCCGGTCACGTAAACCCCCGCCATGCTCCAAGGGATGAGGGGCACAATGATCGCCCCGCACTCCTCTACGATGCGGGAGAGGTTTTTCGCCGCCAAACCTCTCTGCCGGTAGACTGGGGCCAGCAGTTCCGCCGGTACGATCATCGACAGGTAGGAGCTGCCGGTGACCATCGCAGTCAGGATGGAACTGACCACCGTAGTGGCTACCAAGCTGCCCACGCGTGCGGTGAGCCCTTTGATGCGCTCAAAAATGGCCTGCAAGAGCCCGGTGCGCTGCATGATGCCGCCAAAGCTGAACGCGGTAAAGGCCACCAATTGCACACTCATCATGCTCATCATCCCCCCACGGGAGAGCAGCCTGTCTACCTCAGCTACCCCTGTCGCCGCCTTGTATCCGGTATCCATCGCACGAGCCACTTCCGGTATTGTCGCGCCCTGGAATACCACCGCCAGCGCTCCTGCGATGAGGGCCGAGAAAAGCATCCCTGGGAGGACCGGTTTCTTCGCCGCGGCAAAATAGAACACCACTACCAGGGGCAACAGCAAGAGAACGTGAAAACGGAAGTTTTGGCGGAGCGTTTCCATGATTAGGCGCACTGTCTCCGACTCGGTGGTTGCGGTGCCGTAGCGCAGGCCGACGACAAGGTAGACCAAAAAGCCAATCAACCACGCCGGCACCGCGGAGTAGAGCATGTGCTTGATGTGGTCAAAGAGGTTTGATGCAGCCACCGCCGGTGCCAGGTTGGTGACGTCGGAAAAGGGGGACATCTTGTCGCCAAAGTAGGCGCCCGCCACCACGGCCCCGGCAGCCGGCCCCGGGGGTATCCCTTGCGCCATGGCAATGCCCATGAACGCCACACCTAAGGTGCCGATGATGCCCCAGGAGGTGCCGGTGGCAAGAGAGGTCAGACTGCAGACGAGGCACGCAGTGACCAGGAAGAACCGGGGCGAAACGAGCTTCAGGCCGTAGTAGATGATCATCGGGATCGTGCCAGCGGCGATCCAGGCGCCGATGATGATGCCCACGCAGATCATGATGAGCATGGCGGGGAGGGCCTTGTGAATGCTTTCCACAATGCCCCTCTGCATGTCCTCCCAGCGAAAGCCCAAAATCAGACCAAGCACGCCGGTGATGAAGGCTGCTGCGATGAGCAACACCTGCGGCACGATCTTGTACACCCCGTAGCCGACGATCAGCAGCGTCATCATCGCCACGATGGGGAGCAAAGCCACGAAGAGCCCTGGCTTCTTGGTAGAGTCGTTTTCTCCGTTTGCAAAACTTTCCATTGTCCACCTCGTCTGTCGAGCACCGGCACCGCCCTATGAAGCAGAGCCGCAGGAAGTAGTGCCGGGGAGCGGACTGCTTACCTGCGGCTGTGCATTAGCTGTCGCACGCGCTTCGGTGGCGGCAGCGCGTGCCTCATGCCTTGCGAGAGGGCTGCTACATTCCCGTCAGCGGGTTCTTAAGCTCGAGCACGGTGACCTTGCCAAGCTGGTCCAGCGTACCTGGATGCTTGTCGTACCCCTTCCGACACGCCTCAATGTCACCCACCACCATAATGGTCATCTCGTGTGGCTTGATGTATTTCTTCGCCACTCGCATCACGTCCTCTTTGGTCACCGCCCGTATCTTGTCGCAGTAGGTGTCGTAGTAATCAAGCGGGAAGCCGTCGTACTCCAGCGAGGCAAAGGTGCTCATGGTGCCGATGGCGGTGGAGAACCGGTCCGGGAAGCTGTCCAGGAAATAGTTTTTCGCCGTCTCCATCTCCTGATCTGTCACTGGTTCTTTGCGAATGCGTTCGAACTCCCTTAGGATGAGCGAAATGGCATAGTAGACCGTTGGGGATTTGGTCTGGACATAGCCGTAGAAGGCGCCCGGAAACAGATGCTCGTTCGCAAAGCGCGAGCCGGTGTTGTAGGCAAGCCCTTCGTCTGAGCGCACCTTGCTGGTGATGCGGGAAGTGAAACTTCCTCCGCCAAGGATAAAGTTCATCACGTTGATGGCAAAAACGTCCGGGTTGGTGTCCTTAATGCCAAAGTGCCCGACGTTGACGTAGCCCTGGTTGATCTGCTTTTGGATCATAAACACGCCGGGGCGGTTCTTCACTTTGATCTCAGGCACCGGGGGCAGTTTCACCTGGCGGGGTTGCCACCCGGCGAACGCCTTTTCTAGCTTTTGCAGCATCTCCTGGCGCTGAAAGTCGCCGGCTACGGCCAGGATGATGTTGTTGGGCGCATAGTAGGCGCGGTGGAACTGCAGAAGATCCTCGCGGGTGATGCGTTCCAAGGACGTTTTGGTTTCCTCCCACACTAGGGGGTGGTCGCCATAGAGCAGCTTGCGGAACTCCCGTTCCAACACGGCGCGCGGCTGATCGTTCTTGGTCTTCAGGGCTTCGATGGCCTGATCTTTCCAGAGGCGGATCTTGTCTTCGGCGAACGCGGGATTCATGAGCATATCGGCAAAGAGCCCTAGCACTTCGTCGGTGTGGCGCGCCAGGCAGGACATGGAGGCACTGCCCGAGGTTGAAGTGATACCACTACCTATGGAGGCGCCAAGAAACGCGAGGCGCTCATCCAGCTCGTCGCCGCTGATGTTCTTGGTGCCGCCGGTGCGGAGCACGTCGCCGGCCATGCGCGCAAGCCCCTCCTTACCTTTGGGGTCATAGAGGCTGCCGGTGCGCACGGTGGCGCGTATGTCAACAGTGGGCAAGGTGTGATCCTCCGCAATGTAAACCACCATGCCGTTGGAGAGGACCACCCGATAGTCCTTTGCCTTGGGCGGCGCAAAAGTCAGTGGGCTAAACGAAAGTTGTCTCGGATGATCGGGAATCTGGGCGAAAATGGTCGCGGTGCTCGCCACCACGGCCACCGCCAGGAGAATCATAGGCAGTGTTCGCATATGCGCTCCTCCTCCGCTAAAAGAACACTGTGTGTTGTTCTACGATGAGCTAGGGCGCTTGCCCGGTGCGGGACGAGCCGTACGGTAGAGGAGACCTACTGTCCGGTTGTCCTTGGTGAAGTAGGTGTTCGCCACGCGCATGATGTCGTCGGCGGTCACAGCCTTCATGCGCTGCAGCGACTGCTGGAGATCGCGCCACCCCAAGCCAAGCTCGGCCCGGCCTAGGCGAGCGGCCAGGGCGTACGTGGAACGCAGGCTTTGAATGAAATTAGCCTCCGCCTGATTCTTGACTTTCTGCAGCTCATGCTCAGAGACCGGTTCAGTCTTCAATAGCTCGATCTCCTCGTACAGGGCCTGCTCCAGTTCATCTGGCGTGTGCCCGGCCTCGGACTTGGGACGCCCGCGGAAGGAGTACTGGCCGTCGTACATCATTCCTCCGCCGCCGGCGGAGGCCTCCACGGCGATGCCCTTCTCCTTCACCAGTTTCTTGTACAGCCGACCCGTAGTCCCGTTCATCAGGCCGCTGATGACGCGAAACACTTCATCGTCAGGGTGGCCCGCAGGTGGCACGTGGTACATGATGGTCACGGAGGGAGGGGCCTCCGCCTCGCCGATCACGCGCTTTTCGCAGTACTGCTTGGGCTCGGTGGTTCGGACTGGCTCCGGGTCCGGGCCGCGGGGCACCCGGCCAAAGTACTTTTCCGCCAGCGCGATGATCTCCTGCGGATTGATGTCGCCCACGTACACCGCGACCGCATTGTTGGGCACATAGTAGCGGCGGTTATACTCGATCATGTCCTGCTTGGTGACCTTCTGGAGGTCAGCATCCCAGCCGATCACGCTCCATGCGTACGGGGAGGCTGCCCAGAAGGTCGCTTCAAGCTGCTCCCGGAAAAAGTAGCCCGGGCTATTCTCGCTCAGGCGCCTCTCCTCGCGCACTACCTCTTTCTCGGAATAGAACTCGCGGAAATAAGGATGGAGCATGCGGTCGGACTCTAACCACATTTGCAGCTCCACCTTGTTGGAGGGGAGGGTGACGTAGTATCCGGTGATCTCCTGCCCGGTAGAGGCATTGAGGCCGGTGCCGCCGTTCTTCATGTACGTCTCCCATAGGTCGTCTTTGATGATGTAGCGCTTCTCGTACTTCATCAGGCTGTCGGCCTGCGCCTCCCACTGTCTGATCTTGGCCTGGTCACCGTCGCGCTTCCAGTACTTCTCGCGATAAATGAGCTGGTAAAGGCTGTCGATCTGGCGGTTCAGGGCATCGTCGGCTTCGAAATCGGTCACGCCGATGGTCCGCGTGCCTTTGAACATCATGTGCTCGTGAAAGTGAGAGATGCCAGTGATTCCGGGCCGCTCGTTGACCGAGCCCACGCGGTAGTAGATGTGGCAGACAACGCGCGGCACCTCGTGGCGCTCTACCATGAGGATTCTCAACCCGTTGTCCAGCGTGTGCTCGATCACCTGATCCTCAAGGTTGAGCTCCTGCGCCCTCAGGAGTGCTCCCATCCAGATCAGGGCGAGCAGACAAGCAAAGCCGATTTTTGCCGTACGTGCTCTCTCCATTGTGCAACTCCTCGTTTGGTTATTGTTGCAGGCGGCGGTTAGCTCCTTCCCCTTAGGAGCTCACAGTTCCTTAACCCAGATATTGCGAAATTCCACGTGGGCATCATGTCCCAGGAAGCCGATGTGCCCGCGGTTTCTTTTTAGGCCCGGGTGCGCGTGGCCGTCCGGCGTGCCTGCGAGGCTGACTTGGTCAAGGTCCACGTCCACAATGGTGGCGCCATTGAGCACAACCGTGACCCTGCGTCCGCGTGCGGTGACCTCTTGGACGTTCCACTCCCCGGCCGGCCGTAGGTGGCCACGGCGTGCAGGTGCCACCCCATAGATAGAGCCGTGGCATTGATAGGGCTTGATCTCGGCATAGGCAGGGTGCGAGTCATCCAGAATCTGCAATTCCATCCCCACGTAGGCAGCATCGCCCTCCAGCGGGGCGCGTATGGCTAGGCCATTGTTTGCCCCCGGCGTAAGCCGAAACTCAAACCTCAGCACAAAATCGGCGAATTCCTCAGCGGTGTAAAGGTTGGCGTAGGCTCCCTTTGGGCAGACGATTGCCCCATGCTCTACCTTGTACACATCGGTGGCGCCAACCCAACCGGAAAGGTCCGTGCCATTGAACAGCGAACGCCACTCGCCCGGTCTGGGAATCTCGCGGATGAAGATGTTCCGGAAATAGAGAGGTGAGCCGTGGCTTTGCAGTTCGATCTGCCCCTTGGGGAAGATGGGTTGGCTACGGTCCCAGTAGTTCTCCATCACCACGTCGTCCACCACGAGCTGGCCGTTCAACAAAACAGTCACACGCTCGCCCACCATGGTGATGTCGAAGGTGTTCCATTGCCCTGCGGGGCGATCGGCGCGGACCAGCGGCTTGCTCGGGTGGATCTGGTTGTTGTACAGGCCGCCTGACCCTTCCGGGTGCTTGGTGGCGTCCCAGATCTGCACCTGGGGCGAGCCGCGCAGATAGATGCCACTGTCGCCATCGCGTTCGATCTTCCAGTCCACCAGCAGCTGAAAATCCTCGTAGTCGCGGGCGGTGCAGAGGTGAGATCCTTTGCCGTCAAACACTAACACGCCGTCGACCACGTGCCAGTGGGCGCGCATCGTGTCATCAGCCGCGGCTTGAGCCTGTGCCAGCTCCTCGGCGCTCATCTGGCTGCGCGTGAGCGGATTGCCCACCAGACCCTTCCAGCCACTCAGGTCGCGTCCGTTGAACAGGGCCACAAACCCTTCCGGAGGCACGTTGGGCTCATCGGGCAGGGGACGAATCCTAATCCGGCGGTACCAGACCTCTTCGCCGTGGTGTTGCAGAGCGATGTGCCCGCTCCTTTCCAGGGCAAACCACGGGTAGTCTTTGAACTTGCTGCGTGCAATCAGCTGGCGCAGTGAGTCGCTTGTCAAGTCATAGCTGACCACCTGGTGCCCATTGAGCCAATGCTCCACGTGCGTGCCCTGCACCAGGATTTTAGCGCGGTTGTAGGACCCGACAGGTAGAAGGCGTTTGTTGTGGGGCGCAATGAGGCCGTATAAGGCACCGGCAGAGGTCCTCGGGTCGCGGCCGTCGGGGTGGCGCTGGTCATCGAGCACTTGCATCTCAGGTGCCGACTGCCACACGGCGTCCGCATCTTCGCTCACCCGGTAGAAAATGCCGCTGTTGCCACCCGGCGCCACTTTCCATTCCAGCTCAAGCTCAAAGTTGCGGTACTTGTCCTTGGTGATGAGGTCCACATGTTCGCCGCCCACGATGGTCTTCAGAGCCCCATCTTGCACCGTCCAGCCCGCAGAAGGGAACTCGGTGCGGTGAAATCCGCGCCAGGCGTCAGTTGTGTGACCGTCGAACAGCGTGACCCATTGCTCCTTGTTCCCACAGGCGACCAGCGTCACAAGAACTGCGCCTGCTCCTATGAATAAAGCCCGAACTGTCCTCATGCTCTCTCCCCTACGACCCGTTCATTTCGACCGACGCCTCAGCGGCAGCCAAGCTTTTTCAGGAATCGGATGCTCTCTGCCACCGCCGGCGACGGGTCTCGGCGCTCCTGCTCGTTCTCGTATTCTATGGTCAGATAGCCCTCGTAGCCCTGCCGGCGCAGTTCGGCCACCACCGCCTTGATGTCCGCCTTGCCTTGGCCGCAGGGCACATCGTACGCGTCGCGCGTGGCAAAGGCGTTCAGGTCCTTCAGGTGCACGTCCAGCACCCGGCCACGCAGCATCTTCAAGGCGTGGACGGGCACCACGCCGGTGCGTAGCCAGTGGCCGGTGTCCGCGCAGGCCCCGATGCGCCGGTCGCGCCCTTGCAGCTGCTCTGCCACCGTTTCCGGCCGCGCATACCGCGACGGTTCTGGGTGGTTGTGGATGGCCACCTGAATGTCATACTCCTGCACCAGGCGTTCCACCAGGGGCAAAGCGTCGAACTCAGGCTCCGCCACGATGGTGCCGATGCCCAGCCTGCGCGCAAAGTCGAATACCTGGCGCATGCTCTCCTCGTCGTGGCCCAGGTCCACCACGCCGTAGGCGACCAGCCGCAAACCTCGCTCTCGCAGCGCCTCCACCACCATGGCCTCCTGGTCTGCGCTCATGCGGTGGTCGAAGACTATCCCGGGGAGCCCTGGCGCCAGCGGCTGGCCTGGATAGGCTTGCACAGCCGTCACCCCCAACGCCTTGATCTGGTCCAGAGCTTCGAGAAAAGTGAATGCCCTGAACGTCCAGCATTGCACGGCGAGCGGCGGGCCTTTGCGAGTGCCGCTGCACCCCGCGCATGCGACCACCAGGAGCGCGCACCACATCGTACGCCACATAGCGGGAGTCTCCTCGGTTAGGGGCCTAACGATCGTGGTCCGATTCACCTCTTGCGCGGGTTCCACGTGCCTTGCGCCACCTGCGGCACAAAAGTCTCCAGGCCAGGAGGCGGAAACGCCAGTGTTTTTTCCTGTTCGGCGCTCATGTAGGCGGTCATGAGCAGTTCGGCCACATTCAACCCGTCGTCAAAGTTTTCCATGGGGCGCTTGCGCGCTAAGAACGACTGCACCATGTGGCGGTTTTCTGCCTCGTACCCGTACTCGCTTTCCTCGACGCTCACTACCGGCATGAGGCCCATTTCTGCATTCTGCTTTTCGACCAGGTCCTCGCCCGCCTCGCCCTTCACCTTGCGGCTGAAGAAAACCTTGAGGCCTGTATCCAAGGTGTTGATCGAAAGGGAGTACTCGGGACCCAGCAGCTCCATGCTCAGCCGCAGGCCTGCGCCCACGTAGCACCAAGAGGTGGTGGTCTCCACTACCAGCGGTTCGCCATGCTCGTCGTGGTATTCGATGAGCGAGCGGGCGAAATCCTCGGCGGGCCGGCGGCGATAGTCGAGCTTGCCGTCGCTGTACTTCTTCAGATGTCGGACGTACTCGGGCCGCTGCCATTTGAGGCAGGAGGTGTGGGCCGTGACCTTCACCGGGGTGAGCACTGATCGTGGGGCACCTGGAGGGGTGAGCATAAAGCGGGCCGCCTCCACCGAGTGGCACATCATATCGTTGAGTACGCCGCCTCCCTGCAGTGTGCCCTCCCAGAACCAGGGCATATGCGGACCGCTGTGCTCCTCCGCAGCCCGGGCAAGGTAGGGGCGCCCGGCTATCGCCGCCCCGCGCGTCCAGATGATCTGCTTGCCCCT